>CALCBC010000021.1 GCA_937898525.1 uncultured Sphingomonadales bacterium | reverse complement strand
CACCCCGGGCGGCAGTGCAACCCTCGCCGGCGCGTTCACCTTCGAGGTGCCGGCCCGGCCCGATCCGACACTCGATCCCGAGGTCGTCGGACTCCTGACCGCCCAGGCCGACATGGCCACGCGATTCGCCCGGAACCAGACCCGCAACTTCCTGCGTCGCCTCGAGCAATTGCATCGGGAAGGCGAACGCCGCCGGTCGAGCATGAATGTACGGATCGGCTACCTGCAGGATCCCTGCGGCAGCGCCTCCGACCGCGAGCTCACGAAGCTCCTGGCTCTCGCCAACATCGATCCCGATCGTATCGGAAGCTCCAATCTGCAGTCGGACATCGGCTCGTGCCGGACCGAACGACGGGCGCCGGTTCTCGCAGTGCGCGACGGCACCCTGCGCGAGGGCGCCCAGATGAATCGGCCGTCGCACCTCGGTAGATCGACCTCCGGTCAGTTCGCCGCCTGGTCGGGAGGCTTCATCAATTTTGGAGAGCGCGACGATGGCAAACTCGATCTCGACTACACGATGATCGGCGTGAGTGGCGGTATCGATGCGCGCTTCTCCGACAGGTTCGTCGGCGGAATTGGCTTCGGATACGGCAGGGACCGGACGGACGTCGGCACCAATGGCGGCAAGAACCGGGCGGACGCCTACAGCGGCGCGCTCTATGGCAGCTACCAGCCAGTAGACCAGCTGTTCGTCGACGGCTTGCTCGGCGGGAGCCTGCTGAGCATCGATTCACAGCGCTACGTCACCGCGAACGGCGAGTTCGCGACCGGGGATCGTTCCGGAAGCCAGATCTTCGGTTCGTTGACTGTCGCCTACGATCTGGCGGACGAACGATGGCTGCTCGCGCCTTACGGGCGGATGGAGTTTTCTCGCTCGTGGCTCAAGGAGTTCACCGAAACTGGCGGAGGCATCTACGGTCTGACCTACGGGAAGCAGACCGTCGATGTCCTCTCGGGCGTCGCGGGACTGCGAGCGAACTATGCCTTCGAAACGGAGTGGGGCGTGCTTCAGCCCGGACTTCGCACCGAGTATACCTACGACTTCAAGGGCACCTCACGGGCGAGCATGGGATACACCGATCTCGGCGGGCTGCCCTACTCCATCGAACTGGACCCGACGACCCGCGATCATCTGACGCTCGGCCTCTCTCTCGAGATGCTGTTCGCGAACGACGTCAATCTGGGGATCGACTACCGGACCAGCTTCGGCGGATCGGCCAGCCAGGACCATTCGCTCGGCCTGCAGATAGGGGGGCGCTTCTGACGCGGTAGCCACCGGACCGCTCCGGAGCCAGGCTCATGACCAGGCAGGAAGGCGGATCGAATGAGGCCACTTGCTATGACCGCTCCGCTCGCGTCCGCCAGCCGCTTCGACGCCGGCGACCGCGAGATGTCAGCCTTTCACGATTCCCGCGGGCGCCAAGCCATCCCCGGTCATTCCCCTGTGCATGCCCTCATTCAGGCGGCAACCGCTGCTCGCCGGAGGGCGGGATAGTCGGTATAGCCATTGGCCCCGCCGCCGTAGAAGGTGGTCGGATCGGGCTCGTTCAGCGGCGCGCCTGTCCGATATCGCTCGACGAAATCCGGATTGGCGAGCGCCCAGCGCCCAACCGGGGCCACGTCGGCAAGCCCGGCCTCCACATCGGCGGCAGCAAGCTCGAGGGGGCGATTGGCGCGCGCAACCAGCAACGCGTTCGGCCACAGCCGGCGGATCTCGCCAAGCAACTCTTCATCGCCACCATGGGCCACGTGCAGATAGGCGAGACCGAGCTCGGCAAGCGCTGGCACCAGGCGGCGGTAAAGCGCGCGCGCCTCCGGACCTTCGTCGATGCCGCCGAGCGTCGACCCAGGCGAGATGCGAATGCCGGTTCGCTCGGGGCCGATCGCGTCGCTGACCGCGCGCGCAACTTCAAACGCGAAGCGGGTGCGGTTTTGGGTGGGGCCGCCGTAACGATCCCCGCGAACATTGGCGTTGGGCGCGAAGAACTGCTGGATCAGGTAGCCGTTGGCCGCGTGTATCTCGACCCCGTCCGCGCCGGCGGCGATCGCCTGCCTCGCGGCGTGAGCGAAGTCGTGCACGGTCGCCTCGATCTCCCCGACAGAGAGCGCGCGCGGCTCAGGAATGTCGAGCATGCCGCGCGCCGTGAACATCTTCACGCCAGGCGCGATCGCGGAGGGGGCGACGGGCTGGCGATGGTGCGGCGTGTTGTCGGGGTGCGACATCCGGCCGACGTGCATCAGCTGGATGACGAGATGCCCGCCCCCGGTGTGGACGGCCTGGGCGAGGCGGCGCCACCCCGCCACATGCGCGTCAGTATAGATGCCGGGCGTGTTCAGATAGCCCTGGCCATCGTCCGAAGGCTGTGCGCCCTCGGTAATCAGCAGCCCGAGAGAGGCGCGCTGCGCATAGTATTCCGCCGCCAGCGGGCTCGGCGTGCCGTCCGCTCCTGCACGGCTGCGAGTCATCGGCGCCATGGCGAAGCGGTGCTCCAGAGCCATGTTGCCGATGCGGATCGGGTCCCAGATGCTCGTCATGATCGTCTCCTTGTCTGCCGGCAAAGCATCGCGTTTGCGGCTTGCAGCCCGACCTAGTTCGTTCCAGACCTGACGATAAGTTGCCGGCAGATGGACAGGATGTTTCAAATATGAGCCAATGGGACCTGCGAGCGCTCGCTGCCTTCGATGCGGTGATGCAGGCCGGCGGCATGGGCAAGGCCGCCCGCATGCTCGATCGTCCCAAGGCGACGCTCTCGCGCCAGATCCGCGAGCTCGAGCAAAGCCTCGGTGTCCGGCTGTTCGACCGCGACCGTCGCATGCTGAGACCCACAGCCGAAGGCCGACTGCTCCACGAGCGAACGCGAGCGGCGCTGCACGACCTGGCAGAAGCGCGCCAGCTTCTGCTCGACGGCAGCGCCCGTCCGCGAGGCCCGCTGCGCGTGAGCGCACCCGTGTTGCTTGCGAACGTCTTCCTGGGTCGTCTCGCGGCCGAGTTCGCCATGCGATATCCGCAAGTGCGTCTCGAGATCGTCGCGGAAGATCGGCAGGTCGACCTGATAGAGGACGGTTATGACGTGACCATTCGCGTCAATCCGGACCCTGCCACTGAGCTGGTCGGTCGCTGCTTCGCCCGTGACGAGCTGCTGCTGATCGCGCCGGCGGGATGGGAACGTCCGCCAGCCGACGAGGCCGAGCCTGCGCGCGTCCCGGCCGTGATCAACTCCGCGGTCCCGTTTGCGCCGCTGTGGCGTTGCGTCGATCCGGCCGGCGCGCTGCTGATCGATGCCGAGCCCAGGCTACGCCTGTCCTCGCTCCTGATGGTGCGCGACGCCGTGGTCGCCGGCGCGGGCGTCGCCCAGCTACCGCTGTCGCTCGTGCATGGAGACCTGTCGTCCGGGCGACTGCAATGCTGGGGCCGGGTGCCCGATCGCGCCGTGGAGCTGTGGGCGCTGCATCATTCACGGAGGCTCGCGAGCCTCAAGATCGGCGCCTTCATCGACTTCATCTGCGAGGCCTTTCCCGAGCGCACGCTGACGTCGGGCAGCGCCGACCTTCCGCGAGGCGGCAAGACGCAGTCCGGCGATTGACCAAGGCCAATCCCTGACGCACGCAAACCTCTTCCCCACCGGCGTCGACGCGGCGCGTCAGCACGCCGATTGGCTGGTGAAACGTCCCGCCGAACGGCCCCCATTCGAGCTCGGCGCAGCCAACGGGCCGAGCTCTCGATCACGTGCCGCAGGGACCGCCGACTTACCAGGTAATCGGACCCTCGGCTTCCCTGACGCGGCGGATCGCCGGGCGTGCTTCAAGCCGCTCCATGTAGGCGCGGATATTGGGATAGGGCGCGAGGCTGAGGTCCGCCGGCACGGACCAGTTCAATACGACCAGGGCATAGCCATCGATGACCGAATACCGATCGCCCAGGATGTAATCCTGGTCAGCCAGACGGTCCTCCAGGACCTTCAGCCGACGCGCGGCGCGTTGGTCATAAAGCGCCCTGGTCCTTTCCTTCTGCTCCCCGGTCGCAGGGAGCGCCTTGTAGATATATTCGATGATGGTCGGATGGAGATCCGAGGCAACGAACGAGAGCCAGCTCTCCGCCTGCGCCCGTTCAACCGCATTCCGGGCCGGGAGCAGATTCTTCCCGGGCACGAGATCGGCAATGTAGGCCAAAGTGGCGGCGTTCTGTGTCAGGACCGTCCCGTCTTCCAGCACAAGGACCGGGGTCATCGCCATCGGATTCAGCTCGCGCACCTTGATCGCGGTTGGATCGTCCAGGCGATCGAGGTGGACCTCTATCGCCTGATAGTCGATCCCGGCTTCCTCGAGCGCGAAGTGGTTGGAGGTCGAGCAGGCACCGCGGTGATAGTATAGTGTGATCATGTCGATTTCCCTGAGTTCGGCCACGAGGTGAGCGCGCTAGAGACGCGAACCGCCGTCGACGTGAAGCACCGCGCCATTCATGTATCCATTGGTCATCAGGAACATCACGGCAGCGGCGGCCTCGTCCGCGCTGCCCCATCGTCGGAGCGGGTGGCTCTCCGCGACCTTGCGCTTGAACGAACCAGCCTCCTCGCCCATCGCCCTGCCGATCAGGGGTGTATCGATGGGCCCTGGAGAGAGCGTATTGACCCGGCGCGGCGCCAGTTCCAGCGCAAGACCCTGCGCCAGCACCTCCAGGGCCGCGCAGGCACTGGCCACGATCGCCGTGCCATGGCCATCGGGGCGATGCGTCAGGGCACCCGAAACGAGCGTGATCGAGGCGTCCGCGGCAAGCCTGTCGCCAAGCGTCCGCAGGATTTCCACGACCGACCAGATGCGTTCGTCGTAAGCCCGCCGAAGCAATCCAGTGTCGGCCTCCATCACCTTGCCGACGATCAGGGAGCCGGCCATCACCACGAGGTGATCGACCCGCTCGATCGCCGACAAGCCGTCATGGATTGCTTCAGGGTCGCCGATGTCGGCTGCGAACCAGCCTGCAAATCCGTGAGCACGGGCGACGCTGGCCGCCCGGTCGCGGTCGCGTCCACCGACAGTGACTGCGGCGCCGGACAGTTGGGCAGCCACGCCCGTGGCGAGGCCGATGCCCGATGTACCGCCAAGGATCAGGACCGATCTTCCTGCCAGGGACTGGGCCGATGCGGGCACCTCTGCCCGGACTGGGTCCTTCTGCATGGCATTCTCCGCTCATGTGGGGCCTGGAATTCGGAGATTGACGTAGGACCCCACTGAAAGTTTGATAATGGTGGTCGATGCCGACATTATTGTTCCATGACGGAACAAATCGGCCTCGACAGGCTCACCGGACTGATCGCGTTCTCGCGAGCGGCCTCACTCGGGGCTTCACGGCCGCTGCACGCGCGTTGTTGAACCGCCCCGGGATTGCCGGAGGCCCCAACTCCTGAGAGGACGGGTCTTCTA
>CALCBC010000020.1 GCA_937898525.1 uncultured Sphingomonadales bacterium | reverse complement strand
AGCCGTCGCCCGGTCGCGCCGATCCGCGCCGGGTCGAAGTAGGCGATCTCGAGCAGCACGTCGGTCGTGCCCTCGGACACGCCGGAGTGCTCGCCGCCCATGATCCCGGCAATGTCATGCACGCCCGAATCGTCGGCGATGACGGTCATCGACGAGTCGAGCGTGTAGGTCTTCTCGTTGAGCGCCAGCACCTGCTCGCCGTCCCGCGCCCGGCGCGCGACGACCGCACCCGAGAGCTTCGCGAGGTCGTAGGCATGCGCCGGACGGCCGAAAGCCAGCATCAGGTAGTTGGTGATGTCGACCAGCGCGCTGATCGGCCGCTGGCCGGCCGAGAGCAGCCGCCGCTGCATCCACTCGGGCGATTCGCCGTTCTTCACCCCGCGGATCACCCGGCCGTAGAACGCCGGACAGCCTTCGGGATCGTCGGTGCGGATCTCGACCGGGCAGGCGAAGCTGCCCGCGACCGGGTCGACGCGATAAGGCCTGAAGCTGCCGAGGCCGGCGGCCGCGAGGTCGCGCGCGATGCCCTCCACCCCCATGCAGTCGGGGCGGTTGGGGGTGATCGCCACGTCGAACACCGGGCTGGTGCCGCTGTACTCGGCGAACGGCGTGCCCACTGGGGCGTCCTCGGGCAGCTCGATGATTCCGGCGTGGTCGTCTCCGAGATCGAGCTCGCGGCTCGAGCACATCATGCCGTTGCTCTCGACTCCACGGATCGCGCTCTTGCGCAGTTCAAAGCCGCCGGCCGGGACAACCGCGCCCGGGGTGCCGAGCACGCCGACGAGCCCTGCACGTGCGTTGGGCGCGCCGCAGACGACCTGCAGCGGTTCGCCGTCGCCGGCGTCGACCGTCAGCACCTGCAGCTTGTCGGCGTTCGGATGCGGTGCGGCGGTCAGCACGCGCGCGACGCGGAAGCCGGCCAGCTTCTCCGCCGGGTCCTCGAGCCCCTCGACCTCGATGCCGATGCGGTTGAGGGTCGCCGCGACCTCGGCCGCCGAGGCTTCGGTCTCGAGGAATACCTTGAGCCAGTCGAGCGAGAACTTCATGCGCGCGCTCCCACCCCGGCCGACAGCGTCGGCTGGTCGAGGAACGAGAAACCGTAATGCCGCAGCCAGCGGACGTCGCCGTCGAAGAAGGCGCGCAAGTCGTCCATCCCGTACTTGAGCATCGCCAGACGATCGACACCGACTCCGAAGGCGAAGCCCTGCCACTGGTCGGGGTCGAGTCCGCCCATCTCGATCACCCGGCGGTTGACCATGCCCGAGCCGAGCAGCTCCATCCACGCGTGACCCGGCGCGTCGCCCGAACCGCCGAGCACGCGCCGGCCGTTCTCGATCGCAAAGCCCACGTCGACCTCGACCGACGGCTCGGTGAACGGGAAGTAGCTCGGCCTGAGGCGCAGGACGATGTCCTCGCGCTCGAAGAACGCCCTGAGGAACGTTTCGAGCGTCCACTTGAGGTGGCCGAGGTGAATGCCGCGGTCGATTACCAGGCCTTCGACCTGGTGGAACATCGGGGTGTGGGTCGCGTCGGAATCCGAACGGTAGACACGGCCCGGCGCGATCACCCTCAGCGGCGCACCCTGCGCGAGCATCGAGCGCACCTGCACCGGGCTGGTATGCGTGCGCAGCAGCATGCGCCCGCCGTCCGGCGCCGCATCGGGGAAATAGAAGGTGTCGTGCATCGCCCGCGCCGGGTGGCTCTCGGGCATGTTGAGCGCGGTGAAGTTGTGCCAGTCGTCCTCGATCTCGGGACCGGTGGCGACCGCGAAGCCGAGGTCTGCGAAGATTTCGGCGAGCTCGTCCATCACCTGGCTGACCGGGTGCACCGAGCCTTTGGGCGCCTCGGGCGCGGGCAGCGTCAGGTCGAGCCGCTCGGAGGCCAGCCGCGCCTCGAGCTCGGCCGCCTCCATCGCCGCCTTGCGCTCGGCCAGCGCGCCGGCAACCGCCTCGCGCAGGTGCTGGATGCGCGGCGCCTTCTCGAGCCGCTCTTCGGGACTCATTGCCCCGAGCGTCTTGAGCAGGGCCGAGACGCTGCCCTGCTTGCCGAGATACTCGACGCGCAGGGCTTCGAGCGCGACGAGGTCGGCCGCAGCCTCGATGCGCGCGCGCGCTTCAGTTTCGAGGGTCGTGTAGTCGCTCATGAACGGGCGCCTGTAGCGGGAGCGGGGCGCGCTCCCAACCCCTATTCGATGCCCGCAGCGGTCTCGGGCCCGTAGCGCAGGATCGTCGGCAGGTCGGTCTGCGGCGCCGCGCCCTGGTCGGCCATGCGCTGGGGCATCACCTTCTCGAGGATCGGATGCGGCCGGTCGGCGTAGCCGCTCGGCGTCAGGCCCATGAAAGAACGGAAGTCGCGGACGAACTGCGCCTGGTCGTAGTACTGCCCGTCGAGGGCCTCGCTCCAGCTGTCGACGGGCTCGAGCATGAACTGCGCGAGGCTGCGCAGGAACCGCTGGCGGCGCAGCAGCAGCTTCGGCGGGAAGCCGAAGTAGCGCCCGCAGAGTCGCTCGAGCGAACGCCGGTTCATCCCGAGCCGGTCGCCGAGCTCGGCGACGTTGGCGACGTCGGGATCGCGCAGCGCCTGCTGGCACGCGAGGATCTGCTCCTCCTGCGGTACCGGGCGCCCCGCGTGCTGCATCAGGTATTCGTTGATCCGGCGGGCGATCGCGTCGCCGTCCCCGCCGGGCGCGACGGCCTCGTCCAGTACCGGTCGGAACAGCGCGAAGGCTTCGTGGGTCGAGCCGTCGACGAGCCGGTCGCTGAGCGCGTTGGCGGGTTGGGCGATGAACTTGGCCCAGCCGGCCGGCTGCAGGCCCAGGCCCCAGATGCGCGACTGGGTCACGCCGAACCGGATCGCCTTGCTGGTCGGACCGTTGGCGACGAAGGGCCATGTCGGCCCGGGGGTCCCCGGACCGACGCATCCTATCGGCGGCGTCCCCTCGGTGAAGCGCAAGGCGGCCCATTCGGGATGGAGCTGGTCCTCGACCCAGACCCCCGGTCCGCAGGTGATGGTGGTCGCGTAGAGCGCCGTGAAATAGGGCTGCAACGCCTCGGACAGGCGATAGAAGCGCACCTCGATCGTGAAATCGGCGTCCATCTGGCTGCGACCCAAACCCTGAAGCGACGGTCTGAATTAAGTATTGGTGATGCCGTCTGTTTTGCTGTGCTTATGCCCTCTTCTCAGACGGGTGGCCATAGCCACCGTACTGCGCGGCGGAGATCCCTCGCCATCGGCTCCCCGCTGACGTCGCGACCGGCCCCTTAGCGCAGCCTTCCCGCCCCTTCCCTCAGGTCAACTCTGTAGGCGGCGCAAAAAAAGGGCGCGGTCGGTTCCATCGACCGCGCCCTTCGCATTTTCCTGCGGGAGCCAGCTCAGGCCGGCAGCGCCGCCTTGGCCTGCTGGACGATCGCGCCGAACGCCCCACCCTCGTTCATCGCGAGGTCGGCCATGACCTTCCGGTCGAGCTCGATCCCGGCGAGCCTGGCGCCGTGGATGAACTGCGAATAGGTCAGGCCTTCGGCGCGGACCGCGGCGTTGATCCGCTGGATCCACAATGCGCGGAAGTTGCGCTTTTTGACCTTGCGGTCGCGGTAAGCGTACTGGCCGGCCTTCTCGACGGCCTGGCGGGCGACGCGGATCGTGTTCTTGCGGCGGCCGCGGTAGCCCTTGGCCTGCTCGAGAATCCGCTTGTGCTTCTGGCGGGTGGTCGTGCCGCGCTTGATACGGGACATGGCTCTCTAGTCTCCTGCTCTCGAACCGGACGCGCTCAGTCGAGCCCGTACGGGGCCCACTTCTTGACCGTCTTGGTGTCCGCGTCGGACAGGACGGAGGTGCCACGGTTCTGGCGGATGTACTTGGCGTTGTGGCTGATCAGGCGGTGGCGCTTGCCGGCCACGCCGTGCTTGACCTTGCCGCTCGCCGTGAGCTTGAAGCGCTTCTTGACGCCGCTCTTGGTCTTCAGCTTGGGCATTTTCGTCTCCTTCTCGGGGACACGTCCAACCAGCCCTGGCAGCCCTTGTGGCCAGACCGGCAGATGAATCACGTGTCGGTGAAGCGCGGGCCCTTAGGCGCAAGCGCGCGGAAAGGCAAGCGCGCGCCGAGGTTCGGTGGTAGCGAGGATCGCC
>CALCBC010000019.1 GCA_937898525.1 uncultured Sphingomonadales bacterium | reverse complement strand
CGGCGCGCTGCGTCGAGCGTCTCCCCGTTCCTGCCATCCCCTGACCTCTTCGCCCGACGACCTAGGACGCCAAAGACAAGCAGCACGGCGGCGACAACGGCGTGCGCCAGAAAGGCCAAGGTGGTTCGGAGGGCAGCCACCGCGGCATCATGGAACGGCAAAGGCGCTGTAGGAAAGCAACTTGTTGAGCAGTCTCATCCGGATCGGATGAGTCGCGCCAATCCGACGGACGCCACCTTCTTGCCTCGCCGGATTCCGGCCTTTTCCGAACGGTTTACCGCACGCCCGCCGCGTACGGGCAATGCCTGGCACTTGCGGGCTTTACCTTCGGCCCGAATTAGGCGAGCCCATGGTCATGCAGAATCAGCCGCACCAGGCCGGACCCGTCGGGTCCGCACCCTCCGCTTCGCCCCTCGCCCGGCTCGCGCAGCCGAGAATCGTACTTCCCGCCGTCGGCCTGCTCGGACTGACGATCGATCTGCTCGTCCGCCCGCTGTCGTGGGTCGGTCTCGTCCTGCTGGTGCTCGTCGCCACGCCGTGGCTGCTGGAGGCATGGTCAGAAACGTTCAGGCGTTCCGCGCCGGCTGGCCGCGCACAGGTTCCGTCGCAGGATCCCGTGGTGGAAACGATCGCCAGGCCCAGGCCCGGTTCGCGGGCTTCGGCCCCGGCATCGCCACGGCCCGAGCAACGACCGGCTCCCGCCGGCGGACAGCGCACGGCAGCGCCCCAACCCGTCCAGGCCCCGCTGCCGATGCGCGAGCCGCCGAGGACGAAGGCTTCGGCCGAACCCGCGCCGCGGCCGGTGTCGGCAACGACGCCGTCGAGATAGGAAAGGTCGGTGCGCGCGCGCCGGGCCCGCCCGATCGTTACCCAGCCCCGGAAACCGCCTGTCGTATCAGGTCGCTGGCCCGCTCGCCGATCATGATCGCGGTGGCGTTGGTGTTGCCCTGCGGTATGGTCGGCATGATCGAGGCGTCGGCCAGCCACAGACCGTCGAGCCCGCGCACGCGGCAGTCGGGCCCTGCAACAGCCATCGGATCGTCCGTGGCGCCGATTTTCGCCGTGCCGACGGGGTGAAACATCGGGATCGTGGCCGCGCCCACGTAGCCGCGCAAGGCCTCTCGCGTGTCGGCGGCGGGTCCCGGGCGGATTTCGGCCGTGACCTCGGCGGCGATCGCCGGCTGGGCCATGATCCGGCGGGCGATCTCGAGCCCCTCGACGAGCTGCTGCGCGTCGTCCTCGTCGCCGAGCAAGCGATGCTCGATCAGCGGCGGAGCGTCGGGATCGGGCGAGCGCAGCGCGATCCGGCCGCGCGACTTCGGGCGCATGACCGCGACGAAAGTGCTCACCGCGCTGCCTTTCGCCAGCGCGAGGTTGCCCTTGGGCGTGATCTCGAAAGCGAAGGCGCTGAAGGCGAGCTGGAGATTGGGCGCCGGCAGCCCCTCGCGGCTGCGCACGAAGGCCTGCGCATGCCCGATCCCGGTGGTCAGCGCCCCGCTCCGCGCGAACGCGAGCGCAAGTAGCTGCCTGAAACCCGCGAGGCCGCGCGCATCGTCGTTGAGCGTGTGCGCCGAAACCGCATTGACCAGGTGGCAACCTGGATGCTCCTGCAGGTTTGCGCCCACTCCGGGCAGATCGCTGACGACCCCGATGCCGAACTGCCGCAAGTGCTCCGCCGGGCCGATACCGGAGAGCATCAGCAACCGCGGCGTGTTGAGAGCGCCGGCGCTGAGCACGACACCGGCCCTGGCAGTGACCGTGCGCACCTCGCCTCCTCGGCGATAAGTCACACCGGTAGCTCGCCCGCTCTCGATCTCCACACGGAGCACCTGTGCCTCGGTGAGAATGTCCAGCGTCGCCGGCTTGCGCCGCAGGTAGCCCGCGGCGGTCGAACAGCGCAGGCCTGCGCGCTGCGAAAGCTGGATGTAGTCGACCCCCTCGGCAAGCTCGCCGTTGAGGTCGGGGGAGCGCGCGATGCCGGCCTGCTCGGCCGCAGCGATCCACTCGTCGGTAATCGCGTAGCGCGAGCGGACCTCGGAAACGTGGATCGGTCCGCCCTCCCCGCGCCAGGCGTTGCCACCGCGCTCGTTGTGCTCGAGCCGGCGGAAATACGGCAGCACGCTCGCGTAGTCCCACCCGGACGCGCCGAGTTCGGCCCAGTGGTCGTAGTCCCACTTGTGTCCGCGAATGAACATCATCCCGTTGATCGAGCTGCCGCCGCCGAGCCGCTTGCCTGCCGGCCAGACGTCGGGCCGTCCGCCCACCGAAGGATCGGGCTCCGCAGTATAGCACCAGTCGAAATCGGGCTTCTGCACCAGCGCGCTCATCAGCGCCGGCACCGCGAGGCGCGGGTCGTGGTGATCCTTGCCCGCCTCGAGCAGCAGCACCCGGAGCCCGCACTCCGCCAGCCGCACCGCGCAGGCGATTCCGGCCGAGCCGCCGCCGACGACGATCAGGTCGGGTTGTCCGGGCATCTGCGATCCTCTCCCTGTCCGGCGCCGTGATGGGCGAGGCCGGCGAGGCACGCAAGCGCCCGGTGTGATGACGGATGGCACCACTGGCGCTAATTCCGATCCATGGGCAACTCCGCCGACAACCCCGACCGCGAAGCCATGTGCGAAAGCGCCGGCTCCCGCCTCACACTGATTGCCGAAAGTTTCCAACGGCTCACCGGGCGACCGCTGGTCGACGGTTCACTTCCGCTCGAGCAGGCGTTGTGGGAGGCGCCGCAGGTCATCGTCGCGCACGGTACCGAGACGCGGCCGCTGTTCTTCTACGGCAATCGCGCCGCGCTCGTGCTGTTCGAGATGCACGCGTCCGAGTTCATCGGCCTGCCCTCGGACCGTTCGGCCGAGCCAGCGGCCCGCGAGGCGCGGGCAAAGATGCTCGCGGCGCTCGAACGCGACCGGGTCGTCGAGGGCTATTCGGGCGTGCGTGTCACCTCGAGCAGCCGCCGGTTCCGGATCGCCGGGGCTACCGTGTGGGACCTGCTCGACGCCGCGGGCGAACGCCATGGCCAGGCCGCGACGTTTGCCGAGTGGCAGCACCTCGACCAGGGATCGAGTGACCGTTCGATGACCGCCTAGAGCGCGGAGCGCTCCATGACGCCGCGTCCTGGCAGCACCTCACGCCCATGCGGAGTGCTCAGGTCGATCGGCGGGCCGGCCGCGACGACGCGATGGCGGTCGACGAGGTACCAGTAGCCGTACTTGATCAGCGCGAGGTCGACGGTGCCGGCGATGCCCGGCCACTGGTAGAGTTCGCGCAGGTATCCGCGCAGCGCAGGGTACTCGTCGATCTTCCTGAGGTTGCACTTGAACGCATAGTGGTAGCCGACGTCGAACCGCACGAGCGTGGTGAACGCTCGCCAGTCGGCCTCGGTCAGCCACTCCCCGCACAGGTAGCGGTTGGTCGACAGATGTGCGTCCATCGCGTCGAGCGTGGCGAACACATCGCGCGCGGCCTCGTCGTAGGCGGACTGGGTCGAGGCGAACCCCGCGCGGTAGACCCCGTTGTTGAGCGTCGGGTAGATCAGCGCATTCCAGCGGTCGATCTCCGCCCGCAGCGGTTCCGGGTAGAAGTCGAGCCGGTTGCCGGTCAGGTGGTCGAACGCCGAATTGAGCATGCGGATGATCTCGCTGCTCTCGTTGTTGACGATCCGGCGCGTTTTCCTGTCCCACAGCGTCGGCACGGTGACCTTGCCGGTGAACTTCGGGTCGTGCTCGACGTAGAGCTTCCACAGCGGATAGCCCTCTTCGGGGCGTTCGCCGTCAGGCCCTTCGTCGAACACCCATCCCTGTTTCGGCAGCCCCGGACGAGCCCACGAGATCGAGACGACGTCCTCGAGGCCCTTGAGCACCCGGAAGGCCGTCGTGCGAGCGGCCCATGGACAGACCGCCGCGACCCAGAGGTGGTAGCGTCCGGCCTCTGCCGGGAATTCTGCGGAGGGATCGGGCGAGATCCACTCCCGCAAGGGGCTGTCGATGCGACGGAAGCGGCCATCAGCGCCGATTTCCTCCGCGGCCGGCGCGGTGTCGCGCCACACGCCTTCGTAGAGCTGGGCCATGCACCGGCCCTAGCCGCTCGCGCGGCGGCTGTCAGCCGCGCTGCGGTCACCCTGATAGGTGATACGTCGAATTCCGCTTGTGCCGAGGGGCGTGCGGCGCAGCTTCACGGAGCGGTCGCTCGGGGGGGACGGCGATCGATGACCGAGGGAAGAGTGGGCAACCGGGTCCGGACGAGCTGCCCCCCGCACCTGTGGCTGGCTGGCCTCCTGCCGGTGCTGTGGAACGCCGGCAGCGCGTGGACCATCACCCAGGCCCGGACCGGCGCGCCGATGGAGATGGACACGCCCGAGGTCGCCTACTTTGCTGCGCAGGATCCATGGTTCGCGGCGGTGGCCGACCTCGCGGCGCGAACGGCGCTGCCGCTCGACGATCGGGTCTGGCTGTTGCTCAACTGCGTAACCTTCGTACTGGCAGTCCTGCAATGGCTTTACGCCTGGAGATGCGCAGCCGTGGGGTCCTGAGCTAGGCAAGCAGCGTTTTCGCCCTCGGCCCCGTTTCGAGCAGCCGGATCAGCGCGCGCTCGTAGCCGTCGAGCCACTTGCGCGCGCGCGGCAGGCGGAAACGCGCGCGCCACTTCTGCTGCCGGTCGACCAGCGCGATCACCGCCGGGTGGATGTAGCTCTTGCGCGCCATCGCCGGGGTGTTGCCGAGGTGCGCGCTGACTTCGCCGGTGAGCTCCTTCAAAGTCAGCACCCCGTCGGCCTCGGCGAGCAGCCGCAGCGCGAGCACGCTCGCGTGCCAGGTGCGGAAGTTCTTGGCGGTGAAGTCCTCGCCCATCGCCTCGCGCAGGTAGGCGTTGACGTCGGTCGAGCCGACGGGATGGGGCGTACCGTCGCCGTTGAGATACTGGAACAGGTGCTGCCCCGGCAGGTCCTGCATCTTGCGCACCAGCGTGGCGAGCCGCCGGTCGCTGATCGTCGCCTCGCGCAGTTGCCCGCTCTTGGCCTTGAACCGAAGCCGAACCTTGCCGCCCGAGACTTTGGCGTGCCGTCGGCGCAGCGTGGTCGCACCGAAGCTCTTGTTGGCCTTGGCGTAACTCTCGTTGCCGACCCGGATCGCACCGAGGTCGAGCAGCCGCACCACGCTGGCAACGACCTGCTCGCGGCACAGTCTCCGACGCCGGAGGTCCTTCGCCACGCGCTTGCGCACCTTCGGCAGCGATCGTCCGAAGTCGGCACAGCCGTCGAACTTCTCGGCTTCCTGCCGCATGCGAAACTCGGGGTTGTAGCGATACTGCTTGCGCCCACGCGCATCGATCCCGGTGGCGAGCAGGTGGCCGCAGTCGCTTGGGCAGAACCAGGCGCTGGTATAGGCCGGCGGCAGCGCGATCCGGTTGAGCCGGTCGATCTCGTCACGGTCGGTGATGCGCTTGCCGTTCGGATCGAAGTAGGCCCACCCGCGGCCGACCTTCTTGCGGGTGATCCCGGGGGCCTGGTCGTCGACATACTGGAGAGCGGGAGATTTCGACGCCATCGCGGCCCGCAACGGCTCGCGGGCGCTTGCGGTTCCGCGGACGAGACGCCATCTCCGCGCGACCCCTTTTCGCAGCAGGAGCTCCGGCCGATGTCCGACGTCTACACCCCGCCCGAAGTCTGGGATTACGATCCGGAAAACGGCGGCCAGTTCGCCGGAATCAACCGCCCGACCGCGGGCGCGCGCGAGGAGCGCGAGCTCCCGGTCGGCGAGCATCCCTTCCAGCTCTACTCGCTCGGCACGCCGAACGGGATGAAGGTGTCGATCATGTTCGAGGAGCTGCTCGAGGCGGGCTTCTCCGACGCCGAGTACGACGCCTGGCCGATCAAGATCTTCGAGGGCGACCAGTTCTGGTCGGGCTTCGTCGACATCAACCCCAATAGCAAGATCCCCGCGCTGGTCGACCGCTCGGGACCGGAGCCGTTCCGGGTATTCGAGAGCGGTGCGATCCTCGTCCACCTGGCCGAGAAGTTCGACTTCCTGCTGCCGAAGACCAACCCGGCGCGTGCCGAGACGTTCTCGTGGCTTATGTGGCAGATGGGCAGCGCGCCGTTCATCGGCGGCGGCTTCGGGCATTTCTACGTCTACGCGCCCGAGCGCTACAAGTATCCGATCGACCGCTACGCGATGGAGACCAAGCGGCTGTTCTCGGTGGCCGACATTCAGCTCGGCAAGACCGAGTTCCTCGCCGGCAGCGACTACACGATCGCCGACATCGCCGCCTACACCTGGCTCGGCAACCTCTACCACGGGGCCTACAACGGCGCGGACAAGTTCCTCTCGCTCCACGAGTACGAGAACGTCGGACGCTGGGTGAAGACGATCGACGCGCGCCCGGGCGCGATCCGCGGGCGGCTGGTCAACACGCCGGCCCTGCGCGAGCGCCACTCGGCCGCGGACTTCGACAAGGTCGAGGACCGCAGCCTGTTCGAGCCGGTCAGGAAGCGCGCCGACGTTTGATCCCTGCCCCGTTCCCGTAACCCCTTCCGCAAGCCCGGTTTGCGGATAAGTTCCGGACAGGATCTTGAAGGGGGGAACGCGGATGAAGCGCAGGCGGCTGCTGACGGGAGTTTCGATCGTGGCTCTGCTCGCGGCGGGCGGAGCGTGGATTTATGCCGCGCCGCTGGCGGCCGACCCCAGCGGATGGAAAGACTGTGGCAGCGTTCTCCCGGCCCTGCCGGACGAGCGGCACGCGCCGATTCCGGCCGCCGACGGGGCCCAGCCGAAGCTCACCTGGGCCCAGCGCGGCGGGACCGTCAACGATGCGAGCTGTCTCAGCCGGACGCCGGTCGAGGGGGTCGTCACCGTCGCCTCGGCGGAGGACGTCGCCGAGGCACTTTCCTACGCCCGCGCCACGGGCCTTCGGGTGTCGCCCGCGGGCATGAAGCACTCGATGGGCGGCCAGGCCTTCGCGCCGGGCAACCTGGTACTAGACATGCGCGGTCTCAACAGGATCGAGCTCGACGCCGCGGCCTCGACCGTGCGCGTCGGTTCGGGCGCGACCTGGCACCAGATCCAGGAGGCGATCCATCCCCATTTCGCGGTCAAGGCGATGCAGTCGACCGACATCTTCACCGTCGGCGGATCGATCTCGGTCAACGCCCACGGGATGGACCACCAGGCCGGCGCGCTGATGGATTCGATCCGCTCGCTCACGGTCATGCTGGCCGACGGAAGCATTGTCACTGCCTCGCGCGAGGAGAATGCCGAGCTGTTCCGGCACGTAGTCGGCGGCTACGGCCTGTTCGGCATCGTCCTGGAGGCCGAGCTCGAGGTCGTCCCCAACCGGATCCTGCGGTCCGCCCGGCAAGTCATCCCGACCGCCTCCTATCCCCAGGTCTTCGCCGCGCTCGAGGCCGACCCGGCGGTCGAGCTGACCTACACACACCTCTCGACCGCGCCCGGCAACCTGCTCGAAGAAGCGCTGGTCTACACTTACCGTGCCGACGAAGCGGATTCCGGCCTCGAGCCCGCTCCGCTCGGCGAAGTCGGCTGGACCAAATTAAGGCGCCTGACGATCAACCTCTCGAAGCGCGGCAACTGGTTCAAGTCGCTGAAATGGTGGTCTGAGAAACACCTCGAGCACCGGTTCGAGACCTGCACCATCAGTCGCGCGCAGGCGCAGCGCGAAGGCGAGGCCTGCCTCGTCTCGCGCAACGACCCCATGCACGACAGTGTCGGCTACCTCTACAACGACCTCCCGGAGGAGACCGACATCCTCCACGAGTACTTCATCCCCAGGGGCCGCATCGTCCCGTTCATCGACGCCATGCGCGAGGTGTTCCGCGCGCAGGGCACCAACCTCGTCAACGCCTCGATCCGTGCCGTCGGCGCCGAAGACAACGCGCTGAGCTATGCGCCCGAGCCGGCGTTCTCGGTCGTGCTCTACATCACGCAGAGCACCGATGCCGAGGGCAACGCGCGGATGGCAAAGCTGACCAGCGACCTGATCGACCTCGCCGGCGCGCACGGCGGCCGCTTCTTCCTGCCCTACCAGCTGCACTACACCGCCGATCAGCTGCGCCGGCACTACCCGGAAATCGGCGACTTCTTCGCGGCCAAGCGCCGCTGGGATCCCGAGGGACGCTTCACCAACACCTGGTACGAACGCTACGCCCCTGCATTCGCCCCCGCCGGTGACGCGGCCTGATCGACGATCCCCAGGCACCCCGCCGCCACGTTTCCTTCGAGTACCACAAGGGCTCCCGCCCGATAGAGCCGCCAGGCAAAATCTCTGTCGGGCGAGCGGGCGAGCACCACGCCACTGCGAATCTCGACGATGCGCCCACCTGCGCGGCTGACAGCGGTCGCGGCCGTGGCAGGCCGCCCGACGACCGCAACCATTCGGCCGGGCGGTCCGGCGAACGGCAGCGCCAGCATTATCACCGCCCAGACCGCGAGCGCGAGCACCGCCCACGCCGTCCAGGTCGCAATGCGCCTCAGAGGCGATCGCTCAGTAGTCGTAGACATGCTCGAGCTCCGCATGCCCGGCCGGCAGGCCGCGGACCGCCGGCAGCAGGTCGGCGACCTTGAGCGAAACGCCCACGCGCCGCCAGCCGGGACGGCCGCCGAGGGCCATGTCGACCAGCCGTGGCCCGTCCGGCAACGCGGCCATTCCCGCGGCATCGACCTGGAAGGTGACGAACAGATCGTCGTTGCCCGCGATTTCGACGATCTCGGCGTCGGTTTCGGCCAGTGCGCGGACGAAATCCGTGAACCGCTCGTAGCGCGGGACGTCGGCCAGCAAGGTCCCGTCGGCGCGCTCGCTTATCCCGAGCTCCTCCCCGGCCGACGCCAGGACTTCCGGATCCCCGCGCACGATGAGGCGCATCCGGGTCTCGTCGGCACCGAGCGCGCTGCCGCTGGCCCAGCCGATGATCTTGGCGTAACCGGCCTTGACGCCGTACTCGAGGCTCAGCGCCACGCGCCGTTCCCAGTGCCGCCCGGTCAGCTCGGGCTCCGTGGTGCGCCACAGCCCCGCAAGCGCCTGCCCGAACGGATAGGCGTACCACGGCGTCTCGTGCATGAAGCGCCCGTAGTCGGCCTGCACCGTCGCGGCGTGGCGGTCGTCCGCGCTGGTCCAGCCGGACAGCGCCTCGAACAGCCGGCCGATCGTGTTTTCCCAGGCCGACTTGACCAGCATCTCCGCGGCAAAGCTGAGGCCGATCGTGTAGATCATGACCTTCGCTTCAGCTGCCCCCTCGGTCTCACCCGCGACGCGGTTCACCGCGCAGGTGCTGCTCCAGAATTCGCCCACGTCCGCGAGGTACGGATAGGCACTCGGCGGCTTGCCCTGCTCGAGATGCCGCCCGAGGCTCTCGGCCGAATAGACGATGTGCCATTCAGGGTAGGTGAGCCAGGTCCTCCCCTCGGGCCGGCTGTCGGACCCGGAGAGAAGCGGCCGATAGTCCCCGGTGCGCAACCCGGCGACGGGCCCGTCGCATTGCGTTTCGACGTAGATGATCGGCGCCGCCGCGGCGACGAACGCCACGACCACCAGCCCGCCGAGAATTTTCCAGCGCTTCTTCACGCAGCCGCAGCGCGCGGTGGCCCGGCGAGCCGGTAACCAACCCAGATCGCCAGGCCGCCGATGATCAGGTGAGGCAGGTTCGCGAAGAACCGTGTCAGCAAGGTCAGGTCGAGCGGCCCGTAGAGGAAGATGCCTCCATCGAGATATCCGCTCCCGGTAATGAGGCCGAGTACGCCGTCGAGGAAATAGAGCGGCCCGAAAAGGCGGAAGTATCCGCGCGCCGCCCGGTCCGAGAGCGCGGCCGCGATCCCGGCCCACAGACCCGAGGCGAGGTGCAGTGCATCGTCGTACAGATCGAGCTTGAACAGCCCGAACAGGTTCCCCTCGTCGTCCTCGAAGCCCGGCACGTAACCGACGGCGACGACCGCCACGAACAGGGCCGCGTAGGCGAACCCCCACTTGCGAACGGCTGTCATGGCTCTCCCCTCTTTTTGCCCACCTGACAGCCTATCGGCGCCCGGACAAATTGGAAGCCGGCTTCGCACGCTGCCTCCAGCGAAGCCGGGACAGCGGAAGTACCGGAGCCAAACCGAGCTGGAGGCGTTGGATGATCAATACGTTCCGCCAGCAAGAGGAGCCGCATCGATGGATCCGATGCCCCGCGAGCGCGCCACCGAAGACGCTCATCACCCCTTCATTCTCGCCAGCCGCGTCATCGGCACGGCGGTGTACGACCCGTCCGGGGAGAAGCTCGGCCATGTCGACGACCTGACGATCGAGAAGCTCGGCGGACGCACGCTCTACGCCATCATGTCGTTCGGCGGGTTCCTCGGGATCGGCGAGAAGTTCCACCCGGTGCCGTGGTCGTTGCTCGACTACGACGTCGAGCGGGGCGGTTTCGTGGTTCCGATCGACCCGGCGGCACTGAAGGATGCCCCGAACTACGACGCCGAGGAGATTCGCGCGCTCGGCGGCCCCGAGCACCGAGCCTACGGCGACACCATCTACGGCTACTACGGCACTTACGGCGCCGTGCCCTACTGGTGAGCCGCTCGGCCGGCGCTTGCTAGCTGTCCTTGCGTAGCGAGGCCGGCACTCCCAACGAGCGCCCTTCCCTTCCCCGCGATGCCCGTTATATGCGCGCTCTCGCCTCCTGCTGGGGCGTAGCCAAGCGGTAAGGCAGCGGTTTTTGGTACCGCCATGCGCAGGTTCGAATCCTGCCGCCCCAGCCAATTCCACAATTCGAGGTTGACCTCGCAGGCCGGATCTCCGGCGGTGATCGACGCGCCGGCCTGGCCGATCCCCCTTATTGTTGCACAGTGGGGTTGCCCCGCAGCGACGCTCGGGCCAAGCGACGGGGCATGACGCCGGCCCTGCTTTGGTTGCTTGTCTCTCTGCCCTTCGCCGGGAGCATCGTCGCAGCGGCTCTTCCGACCTACGCGCGACAAGCAGCCGGCCTTCTTGCCGGCTTCGTTGCCTTGGCAGGGGTCGCGCTGACTGTCGGGATCTTGCCCGTCATCTCCGACGGTTCGATGCTGGTGACGGAGCTCGGCTGGTTGCCAGCGCTCGGTCTCAACCTGCAGATTCGCCTTGACGGGCTGTCCTGGGTGTTTGCCTTTCTCGTGCTCCTGATCGGCCTGCTGGTCGTCATCTACGCCCGCTATTACATGTCGGACCGAGACCCGGTTCCGCGGTTCTTCTCGTTCCTGCTCGCCTTTATGGGTTCGATGCTGGGACTGGTGGTCTCGGGCAACCTCATTCAGCTCGCGTTCTTCTGGGAGCTGACGAGCCTCTTTTCCTTTCTCCTGATCGGGTACTGGCACCATCGCGAAGCGGCTCGCAGCGCTGCGCGGATGTCGCTGATCGTCACCGCTGCGGGCGGCGTGTCGCTGCTGGTCGGCATCCTCCTGATCGGCAAGGTCGCCGGAAGCTACGAAATAGGAGCGGTGATCGCCGCCGCCGACGAGATTCGGGCCAGCAGCTATTACCTGCCGGCGCTGCTCTTCGTGCTGGTCGGCGCGTTCACCAAGAGCGCCCAGTTTCCGTTTCACTTCTGGCTGCCGCACGCGATGGCCGCGCCGACGCCGGTCTCGGCGTACCTGCACTCGGCGACGATGGTCAAAGCGGGCATCTTCGTGCTCATTCGCCTCTTTCCTGTGCTGGCTGGGACCGAACAATGGTACCTGGTAGTGGGCACCGCCGGGTTGGTGACCTTTGTGCTGGGAGCATGGGCGGCCGTATTCCAGCAGGACCTGAAAGGGCTGCTGGCCTACTCCACGATCAGTCACCTGGGTCTGATCACGCTGCTGCTCGGCATCGGCACTCCGCTGGCGGCCGTCGCGGCGATCTTTCACACCATCAACCATGCGACCTTCAAAGCCTCGCTGTTCATGGCGGCAGGCATCATCGACCACGAGACCGGCACACGAGACCTCAGGAAGCTCAGCGGGTTGTATCGGTCGATGCCGCATACCGCGACGCTCGCGCTGGTGGCAGCGGCAGCCATGGCCGGGGTGCCCCTGCTGAACGGGTTCCTGTCCAAGGAAATGTTCCTCGCCGAAGCGCTCGAGGGCCGAGGCGGCTCCGTGCTGGATACCTTCTTGCCGGTCCTGGCGACGGCCGCGCTGGCACTGAGCGTTCTGTATTCGGTCCGATTCATTCATCAGACGTTCTTCGGTCCGGAAGCGCAGGCGCTGCCCCGGCGGCCCAAGGAAGCACCCTTCTGGATGAGGGTGCCGGCCGGCGTGCTGGTACTCGGCTGCCTCGTGATCGGAATCTTCCCGGCGTCCACGATTGGTCCGTTTCTCGACCTGGCGGCCCGCTCGGTACTCGGCGAATTGACGCCGTCGTACAGTCTTTCGATCTGGCACGGCTTCACCACCCCGCTGGTGCTGAGCCTTCTCGCGCTGTTGCTGGGCGGGTTGGGTTACCGCCTGTTCAAGGACCGTCTCAACGCCGCACCCGGTCCGCCGGTCATTCGATATCTCAAGGGGCGCCGCGGCTTCGAGCTCTCGCTGGCCGGGATCATCCTTGCGGCGAGGTGGCTGGAACGGCTGGTCGGAACCCGGAGACTGCAGACGCAATTCCGTCTTCTGGTCGCGCTCGCCGCACTCGCTGCGCTCCTGCCGTTTCTCCGTTACGGTTTCGAGCCGGGAGCCTTGCAGCGAACGCCGCTCAATCTCGGCTTCGCCGCCTTGTGGATCGTCGGTGCCGCATGTGCGGTGGCTGCCGCCTGGTTGGGGAAATACCATCGGCTGGCAGCCCTGATCCTGATTTCCGGCGCCGGGCTGGTCAGTTGCATCACCTTCGTCTGGCTGTCCGCGCCCGATCTGGCGCTGACGCAGTTGCTGGTGGAGATCGTAACGACCGTTCTCCTTCTCCTGTGCCTGAGATGGCTGCCGCAACGTTCCCCCGAAGTGTGGCCCGGCAAGCGACCTCCCGCATCGGTGCTACTGAGGCGCGGCACCGATCTCGTCCTGGCCCTGTTGGTCGGAGGCGGCATGGCCCTGCTGTCTTACGCCGTGATGACCCGGGAGGTCGGGTACACGATCTCAAGGTTCTTCCTCGAGAATTCCTACCCCGAGGGCGGCGGAAGAAACGTCGTGAACGTGATCCTCGTGGATTTCCGTGCCTTCGATACCCTCGGCGAAATCTCGGTCCTGGCTATCGTGGGGTTGACGATCTTTTCGGTGCTGCGCCGCTTCAGGCCGGCGCGCGAGAGTATACGCACGCCGATCCAGCAACGCGTGCAGCGCGATTTCGACGAGCAGGCGCAGGGCCGCCAGGCGGGAGACACTCTTTCGGATTACCTCCTGGTGCCGCGGGTCGTCATGCAATGGCTATTTCCGGTGATCGTGGTCATCGCGTTCTACCTTCTGATCCGGGGGCACGATCTGCCCGGCGGCGGCTTTGCGGCAGGTATCGCGATGTCCTGCGCCCTGGTGCTGCAGTACATGGCGCTCGGCACGCGCGAATTCGAAGCGAGGCTAAGAATCCGCCCGCTGATCCTGGTGGGCGCGGGACTGCTGCTTGCGGCAGCGACCGGTGTCGGCGCGATCGTATTCGGCCACCCCTTCCTTACGACCTGGTTCCGGTATGCCTCGCTGCCCATCGTCGGAGAAGTGCCCTTGGCCAGCGCGCTCGTCTTCGATGCAGGCATATTCGTGCTGGTCGTCGGAACGACGGCGCTGATCCTGATCGCGATTGCGCACCAATCCATCCGCACGACGATCCGCTCGAAGGAGTCGACCGCCGCCGAACTTGAAGCGGAGCGCGCCTAGATGGAACTTGTCCTCGCTCTCGGAATTGGCGTGTTCACTTCGGCTGGCACATGGCTGATCCTGCGCCCGCGGACCTTCCAGGTGATCCTCGGATTGTCGCTCCTTTCCTACGCCGTGAACCTGTTCATCTACGCGATGGGCCGCCTTCGTGTGGACGCGCCGCCGGTAGTCGGCTCGGAACCCGTCACGGACTTCGCGCGCTACTCCGATCCCCTGCCCCAGGCCCTCGTGCTCACTGCCATCGTGATTTCCTTTGCCATGACTGCGCTCTTGCTGGTCGTGCTTATTGCCGCGCACGGCTTGACGGGCACCGACAAGGTCGACGGTGACGATAGCCCATGACGAGCGGCTGGCTGAACCATCTGATCATCGCTCCCATACTGCTGCCCCTGGTGGCCAGCGGCCTGCTGTTGCTGCTCGACGAGCGGCGACGGATCGCGAAAAACACCATCGCGCTCGCGACTCTGATCGCGAACCTGGTCATTTCGGTAATGCTGATGGCGCAGACCGTTCGCGTCGGAGCCGGAGGGCAATCGGCCACACGCGTTTACCTGGTTGGGGACTGGGCCGCTCCTTTCGGCATCGTCCTGGTCGCGGATTGGCTTTCCGATCTCATGATCGTGCTGACCTCGATGATCGCCTTGGCCGCCTTCGTCTATGCACTCGCGCGCTGGGACCGGGCCGGCCCACGCTTCCAGGCCCTGTTCCTCCTGCAGGTCATGGGCCTGAACGGCGCGTTCCTCACGGGCGATCTCTTCAATCTTTTCGTCTGCTTCGAGATTCTGCTGGCCGCTTCCTACGGGATGCTGCTGCATGGATTCGGCCCCGAGCGCGTCAAGGCAGGACTTCACTATGTCGCGATCAACGTGGGGGCATCGCTGCTCTTCCTGATCGGCGTCGCGCTCATCTACGGCGTCTCGGGGACGCTCAATATGGCCGATCTCGCGACGATCATTCCCGGAGTAGCAGGAGGGGACCTGGCACTGCTGCAGAGCGGGTTTGCCGTGCTCGGCATCGCTTTCCTGCTGAAGGCGGGCATGTGGCCGCTGGGGTTCTGGCTGCCTCGGACCTATGCCGCCGCCGTGCCGCCTGCCGCGGCCGTATTCGCCCTGCTCAGCAAGGTCGGAATATATGCGCTGCTTCGC
Organism: uncultured Sphingomonadales bacterium; assembly: GCA_937898525.1. Lineage (GTDB taxonomy): Bacteria > Pseudomonadota > Alphaproteobacteria > Sphingomonadales > Sphingomonadaceae > Croceibacterium_A. Next base: position 45,708 of record CALCBC010000019.1, on the reverse strand, counting down.
GTTTATCTGCTGCTGTTCGGCACCGACATGGGCTGGGCCGGCAATTTCGGCGAAGAGTGGCTGCTGTTCGGGGGTATCGCGACTGTCGCCTACGGCACGATCGGGGTGCTGGCAGCGCGCACTCTGTCGCGCGTGGCCGGCTTTTGCGTGATCATTTCCTCGGGCACCCTGCTCGCGTCCATCGGCGCCGGGGAAGGGACGTCGCTCAGTCCCATCCTGTTCTACATGGTCAGCTCCACGCTCGGTCTCAGCGCGTTCTATCTGCTGCTCGAACTGGTCGAACGACGCGAGACCGAAGCGAGCATACAGGCGATCGTGGAGCCGGTGTTCGACGACGAATACACCGGCAGGCTGGCCGAGCCCGAAGGTGACGAGGTCGGCATCGTCATACCCGCCACGATAGCGATCCTCGGCGGCGGGTTCGCTTTCTGCGCGCTCCTGCTCGCCGGATTGCCGCCCCTCTCCGGATTCATAGCCAAGTTCGCGATCATCCATAACCTGATCAACCTCGGGGACGAGGTCCTCACGGAGGTCTGGGTGTTCGTCTTCCTGCTGATCGGCTCGGGCCTCGCGATCCTGATCGCGACCACGCGCGCCGGGATAGATCTGCTCTGGGAGCCGTCAGACAAACCCCAACCTCCGCTTCGTCTCGCAGAGGCCGTGCCTGTAGGAGTGCTTCTGGCCGTCTGTCTCGGCCTGATGATCTTTGCCAGCCCGGTGATGCGCTACATGGAACGGACCAGCCTGTCGCTGCAGGACCGCCAAGGTTACATCAATGCGGTCCTGGGCGCGCAAGGTGACTCCGGGGAGCCCACACCGTGATCGCGCGCCTGCTCCCCTACCCGGCGCTCGCGGCTGTGCTGTTCGTCGTCTGGATGTTTCTCGCGCAGTCCGTCTCTCCGGGTCAGATCCTGCTCGGTACAGCGGTGGCGGTGGCTGCCTCCGGACTGATGGTCTCCTTGCGGCCGAAGCGGACCAAAGTCGCCAGCTGGTCGAAGGCACTGGTGCTCGGGTGGATCGTGCTCGTCGACATCCTGCGCTCCAACCTGACCGTCGCGTGGATCATCGCCTCCAACCCCAAGACGCGCATATCTTCGTTTATCCAGTTCGATCTCGCGCTGCGAAGCGAGGCGGGGCTGACCATCCTGGCGTTGATCATCACCGCCACGCCCGGGACGGCATGGGTGCAATTCGATCGCGCCAGTGGTTCCCTGGTCATCCACGTTTTCGATCTGGTCGATGAAGACGAATGGATCGACTTGGTCCGAACCCGATACGAAGCCCTGTTGATCGAGATCTTCGAACCATGAGTGCGCAGGTGCTGTCATGGGCGCTTCTCGTGGCGCAACTGATGCTCGGCCTGGGCATGATTTGCGCCGCGGTCCGCATGATCATCGGGCCGCGCGCGCAGGACCGCGTTCTCAGCCTGGACAGCCTGTACGTCAGCGCGATGCTGATGCTTCTCGTGTTCGGAATCCAGACCGGCAGGACCCTGTACTTCGAATCCGCGCTGGTCATTGCGCTGCTGGGATTCACCAGCACGCTCGCGCTCGCCAAGTTCCTGATGCGCGGGGAGGTCATCGAATGACGGCAGCTTCCGAACTCCCGTCGTGGGCGGCCCTCGGGGTTGCGATCCTGGTGGTGGCCGGCACGACGATGACTTTGCTCGGCTCGATAGGCCTGCTGCGCTTCCGGACTTTCTACGAGCGACTTCATCCTCCCACGCTCGGCTCGAGTTCGGGCACGATGCTCGTCGTCCTTGCCTCGATACTCTACTTCTCGGTTGTGCGTTCTCGCCCGTCCATCCATGAAATCCTGATCCTGATCTTCATGACCCTGACCACGCCCGTAACGTTCATTCTGCTCGCCCGCGCGGCTCTGTATCGTGACCGGACCGAGGGAAATTCCGATGTTCCCTCTGATCCCCTTCAGGGGCCGGCGGACCCTTCGGCTTAAGTTCCTGGCAGGCCCCCTGGTGCTGGCCCACGACGTCGTATATCGGCCCGGAGGGCATGTCCGCCGACCTCGACAATCACCATGCCGCTGGGGTGCCCCACCCCAGAGATCATTTCTCGAAGGTTTCACCCTTATGCGCCTCATCTTCAGTGTCGGTGCCACGCTCTCCGCCTTGCTTGCCGCCACCGTGCACGCGCAGGATTCCGGTCCGTCGCAGGATGCGGCCTGGCACAACCGGCAGTCGCTCGCGCTGGCCGAGCGGCAGGCGAGCGACGGCTGGGGCTATCTCGAAGGCGGCGTGCTGTGGCGGCGCGTCGAAGGCGACGGCATCGGTCCACGTCCTACGGTCGACGACACGGTGACGTTGCACTACGTGGGCACGCTGGTGGACGGGACCGAGTTCGACAGCTCGGTCCGCCGCGGCCAGCCGGCCACGTTCCCGTTGCGCGGCCTGATCCGCGCGTGGCAGCTCGCCGTGCCGATGATGGCGGTCGGCGATACGATCGAGATCGCCGTTCCCGCCGACATGGCCTACGGCCCGATCGGGCGCGGGCCGATCCCGGGCAACGCTACCCTGCTGTTTCGGATCGAGCTGCTGGAGATCGTCGGCGAATAGACCCCCGATCCTCAATGAGGAAACTCCAGTAATCCAGCCCGAGATTTGACAGCGTTCCTGTCCTTCCCAAAAGACGAATTCAATAAGGCATTGCCTCTTGCATCTTGAAGACCTTTAGTAGTCGCGGCGATTCGAACAGATTGATCGCCGATTACAGGGGTATGACGATGGCAGACATTCCCACGATGCCGATCAGGACTGCGGCCGTGAGTTGGCAGGACAGCGGTGGCCTTCATCTTCGCGTCTACTCGTCCGACGGCTACAACGTAATCGAGCGCTGCGCCGATGCCGGAACGGACTGGACGGCCGGCTCGTTCACCGCTCCTGGATCGGACGTCTCCGCAACGTGCTGGCAGGACGACGGGGGCGTGCACATTCGCGTCTATTGCACGGCCGAGGACGCGACGACCGAATGGTGTTTCGACGCGGGCTCCGGCTGGAGCAAAGGCAGCTATACGGTCTGAGCCGCTTTCGGAGGTCGCCATCGGCCGCGGATCGATGGGCCGCAGGCGATCGCATGCCGCTGCCGCCGACCGCGACGTTCGAATGTCGGCGGCCCAGGTCGAAGTCAGAATTCAAGGGTGGCCTCGGGCCCGAATACCCGGGGCCTCGCCTTGAACACGAAGCCGCCAGGTGAGAACTCGAAGCGGAACAGCGCCTCGATCGGTCGGTGATCGGCGGCGCCCACTGGAATCCGACATTGAAGATCGAGCGTGAGACCTGCGGGACTTCGTTCCGATGGCCACCGGATCGGGAAACTCCTCGCCGCTCGTTCTGGAGCGGAAGATACCCTGAAACGGCCGACAAGGGAGTTGCGGTCAGCTATCTCTCGCGATTGGCGATCATCAACCCGCAAACCGATAACGTGCTGGCGATGAGCACCGCCGCCGCGGCACCGCCCGCCCCGGCGCGGGAGACCGCCAGAGGCAAGGCCGCGAGCGCCAGTGCGGTCGGCAGCGCGCGCAGCAGGAAGTTGGTCAGGGCACGGCCTCGGGCGACGAGCAGCGCCTCGAGCGGAGCACCGGCGAGCTCGATCGCGGCCGCGCCGGCGAGGATCAGCATCGGCACGTAGGCCGCCAGGTATTCGCGGCCGGCAATGGCCAGGATGACCCAGTGTCCGGCGAGCGCCCCGAAGGCGAGCGTGACCGCGCCGGTGATCGCCGCGATGCGAACGATCTTGGCCGCAATGCGCCGCGCCGCCGCGGGATCGCGCACCAGCTCGGGGTAAGTCGCGCGCAGCAGCGCCTGGGCGAGCTTGAGCAGGCCCTCGCCGAGCTGCGCTGCCACGCGGTAAATGCCCGCGAGGGCCGCGCCGCCGAGCGCGCCAACGAGCAGCACGACGACCTGTCGCGAGGCGATCAGCAGGGCTCCCGAAAGCCCGGTTCCCCAGACGAAGCGCCACGCGTCAGGCTCACCTCGGGGGAGATTCCGCAGGCTGATCTTACGCCAGGGAAGCGGCTCGAGGCGCAACGCAAAGCGCCAATAGGCAAAGGCAGTGGCGACCTCGGCGACGGCCCAGACGATCACGAACGCGGCGCTGGTCGGGGCAAAGGCCACCGCCGCCGCCGCTCCGAGCAGGCGCACGACCGGCGTGACCGCATCGGCCGTTGCCGCCCAGGCATACTTGTCGTGCAGGCGCAAGATCCCGGTGGGCGTCGAGCGGACGGCAAGCAGCATGACCACGGTCAGCCAGAACGCTTCCATCCGCAGCGCCGGCGGCACCGGCAGCCAGGCGCCCGCGAGGCCGAGCAGCAGCGCCGCCGCCGCGCTCCCGGCGACGACGGTCAGCAGATCGAGCGCGAGCGCGAATCCGACCGCCTCGCCTGCCGACTCGCGGCCGTGGCCCCAACGCACGACAGCCTGCCAGGTCTGAAACGAGGCCAGGCCGGAGAGCGCCTGGGCGAAGCTTACCGCCAGGATGAACTTGCCGAATCCCTCGAGGCCGAGCGCGCGGGTCGCGAGCGCGAGATAGCCAAGGCTGAGAACCGCGTTGACCCCGCGTGCGCCCATCAGCCAGCCGGTGTTCGTGAGAGCTCGGCGGATCATCCGCGCGCGCTTTGGCCCATGCAGCCGAGGATTGCAAAGCCGCGCGCCGTGTCGCAGAGGCCGCCGCAGGGAGGAACCGTATGACCGTACCGCCAGTCCGCCTCGGGTTCTTCAAACTCAACGTGTCCGACATGGAGGCGGCGCTGGCGTTCTGGCAGGGCGCGTTCGGGTTCGAAGTACGCTCGACTTTCGACGAGCCGGAGTTCTTCGAGCACATGCTTGCCTTGCCGGGGCAGGAGGCGGGCCCCAACCTGATGCTTGTACGCTACAAGGACGGACGCGACGTCACCGTCGGTCCCGGCCACGGCCCCGTCGGGCTGGTGTGCGACGACATCCAGGCAAGCCACGACCGCGCGCTCGCCTGCGACGCCGAGAAGGTCACCGACGTTTTCGTGACCGGCGGGGTCAAGATCGCTCTGCTGCGAAGTCCACAAGGGCACGAGATCGAATTGATCGAGCTGCCCGCCTGATCATTCCGAGAAGGCGATCGCTATTCCGGGAGGACCTCGGCAAGCACCGCGGGTCGCAGCTCATGGGAAAGCTGGTCCATCGTGCACTGCTGCGGCTGCTTGTCGGGACGCCAGCGCAGGAATGTCGTTCCGTGCCGAAACCGGGAGCCGGTCACCTGATCGTACAGCACTTCCGCGACGAGCTCGGGACGGAGCGAGATCCACTCGGAACTGCGCCCCCTGCTCCACCGGCTCGGCCCGCCGGGCGAGCTGCCCGTGAAGGCCGAGGGCCCCTTCAGAGGCTCGAGCTTCGCCGGCAACTTGCGACGGTCCTCGTTCGAAAACGCGCTCGTGAAACCGACGGAGTTCAGCTTGCCGGCGTCGTCGTAGAGCCCGAGAAGCAGCGAGCCGACGGCGTCACCCGACCGGCGGTAGCCCCCGACGACGCAATCGGCCGTGCGGTGCCTCTTGACCTTGATCATCGCCCGCTCGCCCGGCCGGTAGGGCTCGTCGAGACGCTTGGCGACGATCCCGTCGAGCGCGTCGCCCGTGCGCGCGAACCACGCCTCGGCTTGCTCCCGATCGGTGGTGCAAGGGGAAAGCAGCAGCCTTGGGCTGGCCGCCTCGCGCCTGAACGCCGCGAGCGCCGCCCGCCTCTCAGCCAGGGGATGGTCCGAAATGTCCCGGCGGCCAAGCTGCAGGCAGTCGAACAGGATCAGTTGCGCAGGGGTCTCGCGAGCGAGCTTTTCCACGCGAGACGCCGCCGGGTGCAGCCGGAGCTGTAGAGCTGCGAAGGACAGCGTTTCACCCTCGGGGAGTACGAGCTCGCCGTCGACGACGAAACGCCTCTCGCCGAGCGCCGCGAGTGCATCGACGATCTCCGGGAAAAAGCGCGCGAGCGGCTTGCCCGACTTCGACATCAGTTCGACCTTCGCCCCGTCGCGAAACGCGAGGCAACGAAAGCCGTCCCATTTGGGTTCGAACTGCCAGCCCTCGCCGTCAGGTATCGCCTCGGTGAGCCGCGCCTCCATCGGCGACGTGTCGAGCGGGATCGCGAGCGCCATGTGCAGGGAATGCGAGGGGCAGGACAGGGGTTCCGTCCCCCCTTGCCCGGCTCCCGCGCGCTAGCTGGTCCCTCGGATCGACCTGTCCGTCAGACGAGGCCCTCGGCGAAGACCGAGATCGTGCGGTAGTTCGGATCCTGCAGCACGCACGAGATCAGGAAGGCCTGCACCGCATCGCAGCGCGGATCGCCCCCGGTATCCTTGCGGTACCAGAGCAGGCGCCAGTCTTCGAGCGGATGGAGCAGGATCACGTCGTCGCGCATCTCGGGGGGAAGGATTGCGTCGGCGAACGACGAGACGCCGACCCCGCGTTCGAGCATGGCGGCCATGACGTCGTAGTACTGGGTGTGGCCGATCACCCGGCGAGGTCGAATGCCGTAGCGGTCGAACAGGCGCAGGATGTCGTCTTCCTGTTGGCTCGCCGCGAGTGGCATGATGAACGGGAGGGCGTTGAGCTCGTCAGTTCTGAGGGGAAGCTCCCGGCCCTCGGCAAACTTGCGGTGTCCGTAAATCCCGCCCCGCACGAGCGCGAGCTGTCGCAAGTGCGGTTCGACGGGCCGGTCGGCGCGCTGATGGATCAGGCCAAAGTCGAACAGGCCGTCCTCGAGGTCGCGGGCCAGTTGGCGGCTCGGCGGATGGGCTTCGAACGCGAGTTCGATCTGCGGGTGGCTGGCAAACAGCCGGTCGAGCCGCGGACGAATGAAGTTGTCGAGCAAGCCCTGGCCCACCAGTACCCGATAGCGGACCGGCTGCTCGGCTTCGTCGCCGCTGCTGCGCCGGTGTGCTGCAAGCGCCTCACCGGCCGCAAGGAATGCGCGCATGTCGTCGAGAAAGGCCGTCCCTTCAGGGGTCAGCGACGGCCTTTGCCCCGGACGCCGCACGAACAGCGAAAACCCGAGCTGCTGTTCGAGCGCCTTGATCTGATTGCTGACCGAAGCTTGGGAAATACCGAGATTCTCGGCGCTGCGCCGAAAGCTGCGAGTGGCGCAGAGACTGGCGAAAACCTCCAGTTGGCGAAGGGTGAACGGAAAGCTGGGCATTATCGGTTCGTCGGCCAGTCATAACCTGTAAATTATCACCTGTCATCACTTCGCGATGCGTTGCTTTCACGCCTGTCCCGGACGACCTCCGCCGCAAAGGGAGCAAAAAGGGAGGGTTATCCATGTCATCGATCGTCATTTCCGGCCGCGCGCGCCTGCGTCGCGGGTGGACGGCCGGCGTGAGCGCCGCAGTGCTTGCCTTGTCGGGCTCGCCGGCGTTGGCCCAGGACGAGCCGGCAGGTGCCGCCGGCGGTAGCGGCGGCAGCGACCAGGTCATCGTTGTCACCGGTTCTCGCCTGTTCACCTCAGGCATGGAGACCCCCGTCCCGGTGACGGCGGTCCAGGGTGAAGAACTGGAGGCGATGGATCCGAGCTCGCTGATCGCGAGCGTGACCCAGCTGCCGCAGTTCTACGGCAATCAAACGCCGAACAATTCGGCATTCTTCACCCGCTCCGGCACCGGCACGCTCAATCTGCGCGGCCTCGGCGTGAACCGGACGCTGACCCTGCTCAACGGGCGCCGCTTTCCGGCATCGAGCGCCTTCGGCGGGGTCGACATCAACCTGTTTCCCGAAGCGATGATCCGGGGCATCGAGGTAACGACCGGCGGTGCCTCGGCCGCCTACGGCACCGACGCGGTGGCCGGTGTGACCAACTTCCTGATCAACACCGACTATGAAGGGCTCGAAGCCAGTCTGCAGGGCGGCATCACCACACGCGGCGACAACGAGAGTTACGACGCGGAGGTAGCCTGGGGCACCAAGCTCGGCGAGCGCGGACATCTGCTGCTGTCGGGCGCGATCGCCGAGACGCAGGGGATCCACAGCTACAAGGACCGTGACTGGTATCAGAGCTGGGGCGCGATCAACTTCAACGGAGTCTGGACAGACTTCCCCAACGTCGTGTCGATGAACGGATCGTTCGACGGCATCATCGAATCGCCCAACCCGCTGATCGACAACCTGCAGTTCCGGCCCGACGGCAGCTACGCACCGTTCGTACCCGGCTCGCCGGCGACCGGGGCCGTCGGCACACCCGGTTCACGTTCGTCGGGCGGCAGCGGTGACGATCTTGGCGGCGACCTGAGCGAGGTCTTCACGCTCTGGCCGGACACCGAGCGCTATTCGGTCTTCGCTTACGCCGACTACGACATCCACGACAACGTCACGGTGTTCGCGCAGTACGTCCGCGGTCAGAACAAGCAGTGGCAGTACAACACGCCGCGCGGCTCGCTGATCGGTTCGCCGACGGCGATTACCGTATTCGCGGACAACGCGTTCCTGCCGCCCGACCTCGCGGCAACCATGCAGGCGAACGACATCGAGTCGTTCGTGCTGCGGCGCATGGGCAGCATCCAGGACATCGGCCAAGCCTACTTCGCCGACAAGACAACCCAGAACGTCGGCACCGTCGGGTTCAACGCACAACTCGACAACGAAGGCTTCATGGACGGCTGGTTCATCGACGGCTTCTACCAATACGGCCACAGCAAGCGCGTGTGGGATCAGTATGCGCTGCGCATCGACCGCATCTTTGCCGCGGTGGACGCGGTCCGCGACGGAAACGGCAATATCGTCTGCCGGGTCTCGCTGGACCCCGAAGGCGCTGCGGCGTTCCCGGGTTGCCAGCCACTCAACCTGTTCGGACGCGGCAACGCCTCGCCCGAGGCGATCGACTACGTCCTAGGCAACGACCCGGGGGTGCACATCACCACGCCGCTCTATTTCGCGAATCTCGGGCTCACCGGGGAGACGCTCGATTACACCACGGTCGATTCGAAGCGGAACATCACCACCTTCAAGCAGCAGCTCGCCGAAATCTCGGCTCGGGGCGACCTGGTCCGCAACTGGGCCGGTACCGTGAAACTCGCGTTCGGTGCCTCGTGGCGCGAGGAATCGATCTACCAGGTGGTCCAGGACCAAGCCAACCAGCAGTCCGACCACGACGGCGGCTACCACCCCTGCAGTCTCGCCACCGCGGCCGAACTCGGCCTGCGCGGGCTGAGCCCGCCCGATTGCAACAACACGGTCGCGCACCAGTTCTCCAAGGTCTCGAACATCCAGGGCAAGACCACGGTGACCGAGGCGTTCGGGGAGATGCTCTTTCCGCTCCTCTCCGACACCGCGCTGGTGGACTCGGCCACGCTCAACATGGCGGGCCGCTGGGCGAACTATTCGGGTGCGGGCACGGTCTGGGCCTACAAGTTCGGGCTCGACCTGACATTCTCGAGCGAATTCCGCCTGCGCGGGACCTATTCGCGCGACGTCCGCGCGGGCAACCTGTCCGAGCGGTTCGACAAGACGGGCGGCGTGGGCAACGTGATCGACACCCGCATCACCGATGCCGACATCGCGGCGTGTCAGGCGAACACGCCCGCGCTCAATTGCACCAACAGCTACCAGGTGACGATCTTCTCGGGCGGCAATCCGAACATCCGGCCGGAGAGTGCCGACACCTTCACCGCCGGTGCGGTTTACCAGCCCCGCTGGCTACCCGGCTTCTCGGCCTCGGTCGACTGGTTCAAGGTCAAGATCGACGACGCGATCGCGACGGTCGGCACCAACGAAGTCGCGCGCCGCTGCCTCGAGGACGGCGAGCAGATGTTCTGCGACCTCATCACCTTCGAAGGGGTAACCGACGCCGGCGGGCATCCGAAGATGATCCTCGTCGGCAACCAGTTCGTGAACGTTGCCGCGTCGCGGGTCGAGGGCATCGACTTCGAGCTCGCCTACAGCAACGATGTGAGGCTGTTCGGAGGCGACGAGCGCCTCGGCGGGCGCGTGTTCGCGACCTGGTTGCTCGATCGCTCGGACATCGGCGCCACGGGGGTGGAAACCCGCTTCGACGGGCTCACTGGCCTCGCGCCCGACAGCGGCGCACCCGGCATGTTCCCCGAGTTCAAGGCGACGGCGAACCTCACCTACAGCAATGGGCCGTTCAGCGCCTTCCTGCAGGGCCGCTACGTCGGTTCCGGCAAGCGCGCCCACCTGATCGGGGGCGACGAGGCGGTCGAGGGAACCAACATCGCCGACAACTCGGTGCCTGCTGTGCTCTACCTCGACACGCGGCTCGGCTACGACTTCGAGATCGCCAATACGGAGGCCGAAGTCTTCCTGGCCGTCACCAACCTGCTCGACAAGGATCCCCCGGTCACGGGCACCTTCAGCGGGTTCACCGCCTACTCCGGCCAGGTCAACACCCAGCTGTTCGACGTGCTCGGGCGGCGATTCACGCTGGGGGTGAAATTCCGCATGTAAGGGGGACCGGCGTCGTGGGGGTGCCGAGCCATTGTGCTCCGGACCGGCACCCTCCTAGACTGGCGGCCTCTCCCGGGCGCACGACGCCCGGGCGGGGCCGCCACCATGACTTGACGGAAGGAAAGTAGGGATGACCAACAGCGAGGCGCGGCTGACATTGACTCGCCGCACGGCGCTGGCAGGGGCGCTCGGCACGGCGGCGCTGGCCACTGCCGGCCCCACGCTGGCGCAGGCGACCGGGCGCAAGCCCAACGTGCTCTTTATCATGGCCGACGACCTCGGCTACGCCGACCTCGGCTGCTACGGCCGACGCGAGTACACCACTCCGGTGCTCGACCGGCTCGCCAGCGAAGGCATGATGTTCATGCACGCCTACGCAAACAGCGCAGTATGCACCGCGACCCGCGTGGGCCTCATCACCGGACGTTACCAGTATCGCCTGCCGATCGGTCTTCAGGAACCGCTCGGCAACGCCGACGTCGGTCTGCCGTCGTCCGACGAGCAGCCCAACATGCCGTCGCTGATGCGCGACGCGGGCTACCGGACAACGCTGATCGGCAAGTGGCACCTCGGCAACCTGCCGAAGTATGGGCCGCTCAAGAGCGGCTACGACGAATTCTGGGGCCTCTACGGCGGCGGCATCGACTACTTCACGCATGCGTTCGGCAACAATCACGACTTGTGGGACGGCGAGACACCGCTCGAGGCGGTGGGCTACACGACTGACCTGCTCGCAGACGCGACGATCCGCACGCTCGAACGCCGCGCGGCGGACCGCCAGCCGTTTTTCATCAGCCTGCACTTCACGGCGCCGCACTGGCCGTGGGAAGGCAACGACGAGGAAGGCCGGGCAGAGAGCGCACGGCTCGCCGCGGCCGGCGGCTCGATCTTCCACTACGATGGTGGCACGCTCGAGACGTACGCGAAGATGGTGAAGTCGATGGACGACAACATCGGTCGGGTACTCGCCAGGCTCGCCGAACTGGGCTTCGACCGCGACACGATCGTTGTGTTCACCAGCGACAACGGCGGCGAGCGCTTCAGCGACACCTGGCCGTTCACCGGCAAGAAGACCGAGCTGCTCGAAGGTGGACTGCGCGTACCGGCCATCGTTCGCTGGCCCGGCAGGGTCGCCCCGGGAAGCCGCAGCGACGTCCCGATCATCTCGATGGACTGGCTGCCGACGTTCGTCGCCGCGGGTGGCGGGCAGCAGAGCGCTGAGTTTCCGAGCGACGGTGTCGACATCGCCCCGGCGCTCGCCGGCGGAACCCTGCCCGAGCGCGCGCTGTTCTGGCGATACAATCACAAGGAGCAGCGAGCCGCCCGCCGCGGCAACTACAAGTACCTCAAGATCAACGAGAACGAGTTCCTGTTCGACGTGGTCGCCGATCCGCTTGAGCGCGCTAACCTGAAAGACCGCCTGCCGGAGCGCTTCGCAGCCCTGAGGACCGAGTGGGAGGAGTGGAACGCGGGAATGCTCTACGATCCCGCCGCGCCGAGCGCGGGCAACTCGCCCAGCAACCTCGCCGACCACTTCAACACGCCGCCCCCCTCGCCGCCTCCGGCGCGCGACTAGGCGGGCTTCGGTTGCCGATCGGCGGGGCGCACGTCCCCGCCGACGGTGCCGAGCAGGACGATCAGCACTGCGACTGCGAGCGCCGGCACGGCGATGATCAGCATGATGGCTTGCAGCGACAGCGTCGTGCCGAGCGCGAGGCCGCCGATGGTCGGGAACACGATCCCGCCGATCCGCCCGGTCGCGCCCGCCCAGCCGATCCCGCTGCTGCGCATCTCGGGCGGGTAGCCGAGGGTCGCCAGCGTGTTGATGCCGGTCTGCCCGCCAACCTGGCAGAAGTTCCAGACGATGAGTCCCAGCACGAAGGCCGCCGTGCCGGCCGGCAGGTAGCCGAGCGAGGCGAGCGCGACGGCGTCGATCACGAAGAACGCGGCGATCAGGACATGCGGATTCAGTTTGTCCATCAGCCGGCCCATCGTCAGCGTGCCCAGCGCGCCGCCGAGGAAGCCGATCATCATGTATTTGGCGAACTCCTGGATCGGCAGCCCGCCGAGTTCCTGGAAATAGGTCGGCAGCCAGTTGGCGAGCAGCGCGATGTTGCCCATCGCGAGAAAGCAGGCCGAGAACAGAATCAGGGTCTTGAGCCTGTAGGTGCCGGAGAACATCGCCAGCGGTCCGAGCTTCTCGACCGGCCGCGCACTCTCACCGAGGTGGAATATTTCGCCCCCGGTTATTCCCGCGGCGGGATCGATGCGGCGGATCGCCTCGCCGATGCGCGGGTCGGTGGGATTGCGAGTCACGCGGAAAGTCAGCGATTCCGGAAGTAGCAGCAGGAGCGGGAAGGCGACGAGCGGCAGCGCGCCGCCGAGCCAGAAACCGATCTGCCAGCCGTAGATGTCGAGCGCCCAGGCGGTGATCGCTCCGCTGGCGATGTTCGCGCCCGAAAAGCAAACGAGCGCGATCGAGATGAACGACGCCCTGCGACGACGCGGCGTCATCTCGGCAAGCAGCGCCAGCGCCACGGGCAGCATGGCAGAGAAGAAGATCCCCGAGATGCCGCGAAGCCAGGCCATCATCACCGGGGAAGTCGACCACGCCGCCCACAGCGTCAGCACGCCGAAGGTCAGCAGTCCCATACCCAGAACAGGTCGGCGCCCGATCCGGTCGGCCAGCGGCGGCATCACGATCGCCCCGGCGAACATCCCGACCTGCTGCCAGAACACCACGCCGGTCATCGCCGCGGGCTCGACCCCGAGTCCCTCCGCGATGGCGGGCAGCATCTTGCCGAAGAAGTACATGTCGAAGCCGTCGATGAAGAGCACGATAGAGACCACCACCAGCGTGGTGATCTCGCGCCACCCGATCGGCCGCTCGTCGATGAAGGCCGCGACGTCGAACCGCGCGCCTTCCGCTGTAGTGGCCATGCGTCCTCTCCGTCGGTCCGTTATGCCGGCAAAGACTGACGGCAGCGGCGGCTCAGGTCAACGCGCAGCCGGCGGAGCTGAAAAGAGGGACAGTCCCTCTTTTCCAGAAAGGGGGGACTGTCCCTCCTTTTCGATCAGCGCTGCGGGTCGAACGGCGGTTGCGGGTTGTGCGGGACGAGGATCATCGTGTCGCCTTCGAGCCGCACCACGGCGAGACGGGAGAGGAAGTTCATCCCGATCACGTTTGTCGGCCCGAGGCCCGGCGCGATCACCGCATCGAGCCCGCGGGCGACGACATTGCCGAAGCGCAGCTCATCGATGGTCGTGATGCTCGCCGCCACGGTTCCGTTGGCGGTCTGCATCCGGACCGGCAGCCCCGACGGGCGCGGCTCTATTCCGGCGGCCGCCGCGGTTTCCGAGGAGATGGCGGTTAGCGTCGCGCCCGTGTCGACGAGGAAGTTCGCCGGGTGGCCGTTGATCTCGGCGCGCAGCCAGTAATGCCCGTCGGGGGCACGACGCAGCCGGGTCTCGCCACCCTCAACCACCTGCTCGGGCAGGCCGATCTGCGGCACCGCCAGCTCGAACCGCGAATCGATCCGCGCGAGCTGGAGCACTACCAGCACGAGGATGCTCATCAGCCCGAGCGTGCTGGCAGTGCGCAACAGCCGGCCAAAAGCCGGCGTGCGTCGGATCATCATCGATCCCGCGACGCCGATCAGCATCGCGCCGAGCGCCGCCAGCAGCAGGCTCGACTGCGGCAAGGCGCTGACGTTGTGCACGAACTGGTCCCAGACGGGGGCGAAGTCCATGGCGGCTATATAGGCAGTGCCCGGCGACATTTCGATGCGCCGGTCATGTGGGCGGATGTCCGAAACAGGGAGGCCCGTCGACCGCCAGGCCCCCGGGCCAATCGAGCAAGTCCGCAGCTGCCTCGAAGGTCGATTGCAGGAAGCGCTGCAACGTCACCTCGGGGTCGGCGGCCTCACGAACCGCCGCGTAAGGCAGGACGAACTCGCGCAAGTCGCGGTGCCAGAACGCCCGCGCAGGCTCGACCGGTCTGACCGAAAGCGCCCTCGGCGTAGGGTAGGCATAAGCGTAGAAGGCAGCCTCCTCGAACCCGCTGCCGCCGGGCCAGAAGCCGGCGCTGATCACCTCGTGGCTGTAGGCCTCGCGCGTCACGGCGTCAGGCAGCCCGGGCACGCCACCCGGGTGGAGCGGCGCCCTGCGGCCAGAAAAGCGCGTCACCGCAAGGTCGAAGGCGCCCCAGAACAGGTGGCTCGGCGAGGACTTGCCGCGGTAGAGCGCGCGGAAGCGGTTGAAGCCGCGGTCAGCGCAGAGGAACGCGCCGTGCAGGCGCCGCGCCGCGTCGGCGTTCCACTCGCGTGGGCGGTGGTCTTCGGCGAACGGCACCGGGTGGGGAATCTCATTGGGCGCCCCTTGAAGCGGCGCTGGAAGTCCGAGTCCCGCGAGCGTCTCCGCCAATTCGCCGTGCACCTCGGCGACAGTCTTGCCGGCGACGGGCAGGTCCCTCGTGAACCGTTGTCGCACTCGATCCGCAGAGCCCCGTCGAGCACGTCGAGCTCGACCGTGAAGTGCCGCTCGCCGGCGGGCAGGCTTCGGGTAAGGAACCCGCGCGGCGAAAGCCTGAGCGCCACGTGCCAGCCGTGGTTGACCCACGGGTGCAGCCGCAACGGCAGCTTGCCGACGAGCTGGAGCAGCAGGTGCAGCGTCTCGATCGTGCCCCCGTCCGCTGCACGGTCGAGCCGTGGCCAGGCGGGAGCCCACTCGCTCACGGCGCGTTGCGCGGCCGGGTGGCCTCGGCGAGGATGAGCGAGAACTGCTCCTCCGGATCGAGCCAGCGATCGATGGGCGTCCAGCCGCCGGCCAGCAGCAGCGTGTACTGGCTGCGCCGGTCGAACTTGTGGCTGTTCTCGGTGTGGATCGTCTCGCCCCTGGCCAGCGCGAAATGCTCCCCGGAGACCTCGAACTCGATGTCCTCAAGGGCTTCGAGATGCATCTCGATGCGAGCATACGTGTCGTTCCAGCGCGCGACGTGACGCAACCGGTCGACCGGGATCGTGCCGCCGAGCTCGCGGTTGACGCGACGCGCGAGATTGAGGTTGAACTCGGCCGTGACACCTTGCGCGTCGTCGTAGGCGGCCTCGAGCACGGCTACGTCCTTGATAAGGTCCATTCCGATCAGCAGCAGCGCGTCGCCGCCGAGCGTCTGGCGCATCGACCGCAGCAGATCGACCGCCGTGCGCGCCACCATGTTGCCGATCGTCGAGCCGGGGAAGAAGCCGAGCTTGGGCAGCGTTGCGACGGCGTCGGGCAGCCGGACCGGCTGCATGAAGTCGGCCTCGACCGGATAGACGGGCAGACTGGGGAACTTCCCGGCAAGGTCAGCGGCCGCAGCGCGCAGAAAGTCGCCCGAAATGTCGAGCGGGACATAGGCCGCGGGATCGATGCACTCGAGCAGGAGCGGCGTCTTGACCGACGATCCCGAGCCGAATTCGACTACGGCGCGCCCGGGTGCGATCAGCCGGCGAAAGTCGGCACAGCGCTCGCGCAGAATCGCCGTCTCGGCGCGCGTCGGATAGTACTCGGGCAGCTGCGTGATCGCCTCGAACAGCGCCGATCCCGCGTCGTCGTAGAACCATCGCGAGGGGATCGCCTTTGGCTGCTGCGCGAGCCCTTCCAGCACTTCGGCGCGAAACGCCCTGGCGACGCCTTCCTCGTCGTATTCGACCAGCGCAAGACCCTTCGGCACCGCCATCAAAGGTCCTTCGCCAGCCTGAGGCCGGTGAACTGCCACTGCTGGTGCGGGTAGAAGAAGTTCCTGTAGCTCGGCCGCGAGTGGCCGCGCGGCGTCGCGCAGCTGGCCCCCTTGAGCACCCACTGTCCCGCCATGAACTTGCCGTTGTACTCGCCGACCGCGCCCGCCGCCGGCTTGAAGCGCGGATAGGGCAGGTAGGCGGAGCGAGTGAACTGCCAGCAGTCGCCGAACAGCGACGCCCCGCCGCGCGGCAGCGGAGGCCCCGCCCGGTCGAGCTGGTTGCCCGCCGCCGGGTCGTGATCCTGAGCGATCGTCTCCCACTCGAACTCGGTGGGCAGCCGGGCGCCCGCCCAGGTCGCGTAGGCATCGGCTTCGAAGTACGAGATGTGCGTGACCGGAGCCCAGGGGTCGCGAACCTGCCATCCGCTATGCGTGAAGTGCTCCCCCTCGAACCAGTAGAGCGGCGCCTGGATCCCCTTGCGACGAACCCAGTCCCACCCGTCGGACAGCCACAGCGACGCGGTGTGGTAGCCACCGTCGGCGATGAACTGCTCCCATTCGCCGTTGCTGACCAGTCGCCCGGCGAGCGCGAACGGTTCGAGCATCACGCGGTGCGGCGGGCCTTCGTTGTCGAACGCGAAGGCCCTGCCGCCGACGAAGCCGCCATGGCCGATGAGGGTGATCCCACCCGGGTGCTCGTACCATTCGGGAGCCTGCTCGGTGGGGCGGACGACGGGCTCGGGCGAAGCCCACATCGCCGGACCGAGCGGGTTCTGGAACAATGCGTGCTTGATGTCGGTCAGCAGCAGCTCCTGGTGCTGCTGTTCGTGCGCAATGCCGAGCTCGACCAGCGGCGCCAGGGCCGGAACGGAGAGCAGCGGCTGGATCGCCGCATCGACGTGCGCGCGCCAGTCGAGGATCCCGTCGAGCGGCGGGCGCGACAGCATCCCGCGCCTTGGACGGGGGATCCGCGAACCCTCCGCCTCGTAATAGGAATTGAACAGGAACGGCCAGCTCTCGTCGAACAGCCGGTAGCCCGGCAGGTGGTCGCGCAGCAGGAAGGTTTCGAAGAACCAGGTCGTGTGCCCGAGGTGCCACTTGGTCGGCGAGGCGTCGGGCATCGACTGGATCGTCGCGTCAGCCTCTGAAAGAGGGCCCGCCAGGTCTTCGCTCAGGCGTCGCGTCGCCGCGTAGCGCGCGGCTAGCGACATGGCGGGCTCACCGGCCGACTGGCGCTGGGCTTCGGGCAAGCGAATCCTCCCTGGCCTGGTGCGCCGAGAGGATGACGCACCGGGGCAGGAAAGAAAAGCCGGCAGTTCCCGAGACGTTCCCCGATAGGGTCAGGCAGCGTCCCGGTGCCGTTCGTTGAGCTCGAGGTTGAGCATCTCGGCAAGCAGGAAGGCGAGCTCGAGCGACTGCGCGGCATTGAGCCGCGGGTCGCAGTGCGTGTGATACCGGTCGGCGAGGCCCTCGTCGGTGATGGCGACGGCGCCGCCGGTGCACTCGGTCACGTCCTGCCCGGTCATCTCGACGTGAATGCCGCCCGCGTGCGTGCCTTCGTCGCGGTGAACCGCGAAGAAGCCCTTCACTTCCGAAAGAATCCGGTCGAACGGCCGCGTCTTGAAGCCACCGTCGGTCTTGATCACGTTGCCGTGCATCGGATCGCAGCTCCACACGACCGGATGGCCTTCCCGCTTCACTGCGCGGACGAGTCGCGGAAGGCCGGACTCGACCTTGTCGTGTCCGAAGCGCGCGATCAGGGTGATCCGGCCGGGCTCGCGCGCCGGATTGAGCACGTCGAGCAGCCGCAGCAGCATATCCGGCTCGAGGCTTGGGCCGCACTTCATTCCGATCGGGTTGCCGACCCCGCGCAGGAACTCGATGTGCGCACTGCCGTCGAACCGCGTGCGGTCGCCGACCCAGAGGAAGTGGGCGCTGGTGTCGTACCACTGGCCGGTCAGAGAATCCTGCCGGGTGAGCGCCTGCTCGTAGGGCAGCAGCAGCGCCTCGTGGCTGGTGTAGAAGCTCGTCGACTTGAGCTGCGGCACGGTCTCGGGATCGACCCCGCACGCCTCCATGAAATCGAGCGCCTCGCCGATCCGGTCGGCCACGTCCTTGAAGCGCTCGGCCCACGGGCTGCGGCCCATGAAGTCGAGCGTCCACTGGTGGACTTGCCGCAGGTTGGCATAACCGCCGCTGGCGAACGCGCGCAGCAGGTTAAGCGTCGCCGCGGACTGGCTGTAGGCGCGAATCATCCGCATCGGGTCGTTGCGGCGCGCTTCCTCGGTGAACTCGATCGCATTGACGTTGTCGCCGAGGTAGCTCGGCAGAGTCACGTCGCCCTGCGTCTCGGTCGGCGAGCTGCGTGGCTTGGCGAACTGGCCGGCCATGCGTCCCACCTTCACCACCGGCAGCTTGCTGGCGAAAGTCAGCACCACCGCCATCTGCAACAGCACCCGGAAGGTGTCGCGGATGTTGTTCGGGTGGAACTCGGCGAAGCTCTCCGCGCAGTCGCCGCCCTGAAGCAGGAAGCCCTTGCCCGCGGCGACGTCAGCCAGCGACGCCTTCAGCGCGCGCGCCTCACCCGCGAACACGAGTGGCGGGAAATTGCCGAGGGTCGACTCGGCCTGGGCGAGCGCGTCGGCGTCGGGGTACACGGGAAGATGCCGTGCCTCGTGCCGCTTCCAGCTGTCCGGTGTCCAAGTCTTACCCACGTCGAAATTCCACTGCTATCGAAGGGCCGCGCCCCTACTCCTCGGTGGCAAGCGGCGCAAATGTTACTTCGGTTATCGTTTCAAAGCCAACGAGACTGCCTCACCGCCCGGCCGCACGCGCTCCCGATTCTGGCAGCACCGCGAGACGCCAGCCCTGGTGCTGTCCGAAATAGCGCGCGGCCAGCTCCCGCATTTCCTTAGGCGTCACCCGCGTATAATCGCTCACCAGCGTGCGAATGTAGACGAGGCGGTTGCGGTCGTACGACGCACCTTCGAGCTGCTGTAGCCAGAACCCGTGCCCGGTCTGCGCGCGGTTGAGCAGCTGCAACATCGGCTCCGTCACGCGCGCCACCTCGTCGGCCGTCGGCCCATTGGCGGTCAGGTCGGCGGCGATTTCCTCGGCAGCCTCGAAAAAGTGCGACACCTGCTCGGGCGGTAGCTGGGCAATCGCGAGGATGTTGCCCCCGCTGGTCGTATCGAGCGGCCAGTTCGAGCCGACATAGGGCGAGTAGCTCGCCCCCGCCCGTTCGCGCATCGCGTCGAGCAGCCGGTTCGAGAAGATCTGCGTGAGCAGGTCGAGCTTGCGCCGCTGCGGCAGACCGGCCGAGCCGGCCCCGCCGGGCCACGCGATGACGGCCGCGGCCTGGTCGGGCTCGCCGCGGTGGTTGAGCACGACCGGTGTGGCGGTCGCCTCGGGGAACGTGGTGCGGCGCGCAAGCAGCTCTGAGGAGACGAGTTCGCGCGGTGGAAGCGCACCGAAGGTGCGCGACAGGGCCTGAACAACCGTCTCACGGTCGAAGTCGCCGAACACTTCGACCTCGATCGGCCCCTGCGCCAGCATCCGCGACCAGACTTCCTTGAAACCCTCGGGCGTGGTTTTGCGCAGGGCTTCGGGCGTCGGCGTCGCGTAGCGCGGATCGCGGTCGTGCAGCAGCCACTCGAGGTCGCGCGCCAGCGTGCTGTTCGGGTCGCCGCCGTAGCTGTTGTAGGCCAGCAGCAGCGCGGCCTTCGCGCGCTCGACGGGTGCCGGGTCCCACCGCGGCTGCCCGAGCTTGGCCGCGAACAGGTAGATCTGGTCGGCGACGTCGCTCGCTCGGGTCTGGCCTTCGAACACGAAGGTCCCGTCCTGGATGCGGAAGTTCAGCCCGAGCTTGCGCCCGGTAGCCAGCCGGTCGAGCTCGTTCTGCCCGAGCGGGCCGATCCCCGAGCTGAACAGTGCCGCCTGCCCGAGCCTGATGTACGGAGCCTCCTCCTCGGTGAAGCTCTGCAGCCCACCGCCGAATCGGACGCGGACGGTCGCCCGACCCGGTTCGTTATCGGTCGGCCAGACCAAGGCGTGCACCCCGTTGGAATATTCGAGCAGCTCGACGTCGCCGTTCACGAACACGCCGAGCGGCCGTCGGACGATCGGGTCGCTCGGCTCGCCGATCGGGGGCAGGTCGGCGAAGTCGATCGCTTCGGCCGACGCCCGGACGGCGCCCTCGACGTCGACTTCGGCGAGCATGGCCTGGCGCAGGTCCTCCTCGGTCGCCTCGCCGGGCTCGGGCGTCAGCAGCAGCGCCCGGATGACCGTGCCGGTGAACATCTCCCGGGTCCGCTCGTGGATCGCCTCGGGCGTAAAGCGCGCCTTCATGTCGCGAAACACCTGGAGGATGGTCTCGGGAGAGGCGACCGCCTCGCGAATGTCGACTGCGCCGACCACGGTGTCGGCGAGCTCGGAGCCCGCCTGGATCCGGCTCTGCTCCACCTGGTTGGCGAACACGAGGTCGAACTGCGCCACCTCGCGGTCGATCTCGTCCTGGCTCGGCGGGTTGGCCACAGCGTCGGCAATCACCGCGCGCACATCGGCCAGCGCGGTGCGCCAGTCGTCGCTGAGCGGGGTGATGTCGACGAACGTGCCGTCGGCCGAGCGGCTGCTCTTCTGCCGACCAACCGAGGCAAACAGGAAGCTACCGCCCTCGCGCGCGCGCATCTCGAGGCGGCGGTTGATGATCGTCTCGGCCACAGCGTCGAGCAGCAAGCCGCGGTTGTACTCGATGTTGTCGGTCACCTGCTGCCAAGGCCGCAGCACGGCGAAACTCAGCATGCGCGGCTGGCCCGGCTCGACAAGTACCCGTGTCTCGCCCACCGGATTGGCGGGATCGGCACCCTCCGGCGCCACCGGGCGGCCGAAATCGGGCTCGGGCGTAACCGGGCCCGGGACCGTCCAGTCGCCGAAGTAGCGCTCGACGAGCGCGGCGAGCTGCTGCGGGTCGGCGTCGCCGGCGATCACGATTACCGCGTTCTCGGGCCGGTACCAGCGCCGGTGGAACGCCTGGACCGCGCGCGCCGTGGCCCCCTGCAACGTCTCGACCGTACCGATCGGCAGCCGGTCGGCCAGGCGCTGGCCGCTGAAGTAGAGAGCGTTGGTCGCCTCGAGGATTCGCCGCTCGGGGCCGTTGCGCTCGCGGCGCTCGGCCAGCACGATCGGCACTTCGGCGCGAAGGTTGGCCGCGCTCAGCGCGGGCTCGCGGATCATCCCCGACAACAGCCTCAGGCTCTCGTCGAGCTTGGCGAAGTCGGCGTTGGGAAGATCCAGCTTGTAGACGGTCTGCGTCGGGCTGGTGATCGCGTTGGTGTCGTTACCGAGGCTCGCCCCCCAGCGCTGGAAGTGCGGGATCGCTTCTCCATCGCCGAGGTATTTCGACTGGCGGAAGGTCAGGTGCTCGACCAGGTGGGCGAAGCCGCGCTCGGAATCCTGCTCGTGGAGCGAGCCCGCATCGATCCGCACGCGGATCGACACCTGCCCCGGGGGCACGCGGTTGTGACGCACGGCATAGCGCAGCCCGTTGGGCATCTCGCCGAACAGCCACTCGCGATCAATCGGAATGTCGGTGCCGCGATAGATCCACGGATCGTCAGGCTGCGCGTAGCGCGGCGCCGGCAGCGATGCAGCGGCCTGGAGCGGCGCGACCTGCTGCGCCGCGCCGGGAAGCGGAGCCAGCAGCAGGAGCGGGGCGAGAGCGCGTAGCGCGCGCGTAAACGGAGTCATGCACCCGCGCATAGGCAGCGAAGTGATGAAGGGCCAGTGAATGTCGCTCGCGGCCGGGACTTGCCGCGCTTGCGGGTGACCGCCGCGCATCCTACATCACGGCCATGTTCATCGAGACCGAAACCACGCCCAACCCGGCGACACTCAAGTTCCTGCCAGGGCAGCGCGTGATGCCTTCGGGGACGCGAGATTTCGCCTCTCCCGAGGAGGCGGAAGCTTCGCCGCTGGCGCAGGCACTGTTCGACACGGGTGAGGTTACCGGCGTGTTCTTCGGTACCGACTTCGTCTCGGTGACGGCCGCTCCCGGTGCCGACTGGAGCTTGCTCAAACCGCAGGTGGTTTCAGTATTGCTCGACCATTTCGTCAGCCAGGCTCCGCTGTTCGTCGGCGGAACCGCGAGCGGCATCTCGGTGCCACCCGAGCCTGACGAGAACATCGGCGACGATCCGGCCGATGCCGAGGTCGTCGAGCAGATCAAGGAGCTGATCGAGACCCGCGTGCGACCTGCGGTCGCCAATGATGGCGGCGACATCCGCTATCGCGGCTTCCGCGAGGGCGTCGTCTATCTCGCTATGCAGGGCGCCTGCTCGGGCTGCCCGAGCTCGACCGCGACGCTCAAGCACGGGATCGAAAGCCTGCTCAAACACTACGTTCCCGAAGTTCGCGAGGTCCGCGCGGCCTGATGCCCGAGCCCTTGCCAGACGCCGCGCTGGACCAGCTTTTCCGCGAAGCTCGCAGCTACAACGCCTGGCTCGACGAAGAAGTTACCGACGCGCAGATCCGCGCGATCTACGACCTCATGAAGATGGGGCCCACTTCGGCGAACCAGCAGCCGGCGCGGCTGGTCTGGTGCAGGAGTCCCGAGGCCAAGGCGCGTCTCGCCGCACACGCCAGCGAGGCGAATCGGCCCAAGATCACCGGGGCACCGGTCTGTGTCATCGTCGGCATGGACCTCGAATTCCACGAGCAGTTGCCCTGGCTGTTCCCGCATACCGATGCGCGCAGTTGGTTTCTCAATGAAGAGCTGCGCCACGCCAACGCGTTCCGCAACTCCTCGCTCCAGGGCGCCTACCTGATGCTCGCGGCGCGGGCGCTCGGGCTCGACTGTGGGCCGATGTCGGGATTCGACAACGCCGCGGTCGATGCCGAGTTCTTCGCCGACCAGCCGAACGTCCGCTCGAACTTCATCTGCGCGATCGGCCGCGGCGACCCGGCCAGCATCTTCGGGCGCAGCCCGCGGCCGGAGTTCGACGTCTTCAATCGCATCCTGTAGGCGCCCGCTCCGTGCGGACTCTCGTGATCGACAGCGCCACCGAAGCGTGCTCGTCTGCCCTGTTCGAGGGCGAGACCCTGCTGGCCGGCTCGTACCAGGTAATCGGCCGCGGCCACGCGGAGAGACTCGTGCCGATGATCGCCGAACTGCCCGGCAAGGGCCGTGCCGGGCGGATCGCGGTCGCGCTCGGCCCGGGCAGTTTCACCGGGGTGAGGATCGGCCTCGCGGCGGCGCGTGCGCTGGGGCTGGTCTGGCAGTGCGAGGTGCTCGGCTATCCGACGCTGGCGCTGGTCGCGGCCATGGCACAGCAAGGCCGATCTGGCGCGGTCACCGTGTGCATGACCGGCGGGCACGGCGAATGGTTCGTGCAGGACTTCGCCGACGACGGCCGGCCGGAGCGCCCTGCCGCATCGCTGACGCCGGGCGAGGCTGTGACCGTGGCCGGTCATTCGCTCGTCGCCGGCAGCGAAGCGGCCGCGCTCGTCGGCCTGCGTGGCCACGGCGAAGCGATCCCCCTCCTGCCCGACGCCCGGTCGTTCCCGCTCCTGCCGGCGGAATGTCTCACCTCTGATCTGGCGCCGCTCTACGGGCGGCCGCCCGATGCCCGGTTGCCGACGTCCGCGCGATGATGGACGACCTCGACCGGATCATGGCGGTCATGGAGGCGGCCTTCGACCCTGCGTTCGGGGAGGCCTGGACGCGGCGCCAGGTGTCCGATGCGCTGGTCCTGCCCAACACGCACTACCTGCTCGCCGGGCGCGACGGAGCTCCGCCACTCGAAGGTGAACCCGCGACGGGCTTCGCGCTGTCGCGCGGCGCGCTGGACGAGGAGGAACTGCTGCTGATCGCCGTCGACCCGGCGCATCGCGGACGCGGTATCGGCCATGCGTTGCTCGAGCGCTTCATCGCCTCTGCGCGCTCCCGCGGCGCGACGCGGCTGTTTCTCGAAATGCGCGAGGGCAATACGGCCGAAAGGCTGTATCGACGGCACGGCTTTTCAAGTGTCGGTCGGCGTCGAGACTATTATCGCCGAGGGAGCGGCGGGCCGCTCGACGCGATTACGTTCGCGCTCGATCTCGACGCGGCTCGTTAGGTAACTGTCGCGAATTGCAAATCGCCGGATTACTTGTAGCTCTTGTATTATGATGCAGAAGGGGGCAGGTATCGTCGCTCAGCCAACCGAGTCTCGCGGAACTGTGGTTCGGGTCGCAACGGAGCGGATCACAAAAAGAAGAAGAGGGAGCTAATGGCCACTATCGAAAACGATCTGTCGGAGACGCTGATCACGCTTACGTCCGACATCGTCGCCGCTCATGTCAGCAACAACAGCGTCGGGGTGGAGGAAGTCCCGGCGCTGATCCAGAACGTCTACGGCGCACTCGCCGGTCTCGGCGCCGCTCCGCAGGTCGAGGCCAAGCCCGAACCCGCGGTCTCGATCCGTGCATCGGTCAAGAATGACCACATCGTCTGCCTCGAAGACGGCAAGAAGATGAAGATGCTCAAGCGTCACCTGATGACCGACCACGGATTGACTCCGGCCGAGTACCGCGCCCGCTGGGGTCTCCCGGCCGACTATCCGATGGTCGCGCCGGATTACGCCGAAAAGAGGCGCGTGCTGGCGAAGGAAATCGGCCTCGGTCGCAAGCCGGGCCAGCATCGCGGTCGCCACAAGAAGGCGGCCGAATAGCCCTGCACCCGGTTGTAAAAGCGCCTCGCCGCTTCCATAGTAGCGGGGCGTTCTTGCATTCCGGGTGAGGCCAGACTTGCACCAGCCGATCGACCTCGAAGCCTTGTGCGCCGAGCGCGGGCTCAGGATCACCGAGCAGCGCCGGGTCATCGCGCGGGTGCTGTCCGAAGCCGAGGACCATCCCGACGTCGAGGCGCTGCATGCGCGCGCCGCGGCGATCGACCCGAAGATCTCGATCGCCACCGTCTACCGCACTGTGCGGCTGTTCGAGGAAGCCGGCATTCTCGACCGGCACGACTTCGGCGACGGGCGGGCCCGCTACGAGGCTGCGCCCGAGGCGCACCACGACCACCTTATCGACGTCGAGACCGGCAAGGTCGTGGAGTTCGTCGATCCGGAGCTCGAGGCGCTGCAGAAAGTGATCGCCGAGAAGCTCGGCTACCGGCTGGTCGACCACCGGATGGAGCTCTACGGCGTGCGCATGGACCGCGAGGACTGAGCTGCGCCGAGTCCTCGCAGCGTCGCGCCTGGCCGGAGTCGGGCTCGGCTTCCTGACGATGGTTCCCGCACACGCGGCGATCTCGCTTGCCGGCGGACGCAACGTGCTTCCGCCACTGTTTCTTTCGACGATGGGCCGCCTCTCCGGGTTGCGCGTGCGGACCGAGGGCCGGGCGCTCAAGGGCGCGCTGTTCCTCGCCAATCACGTCAGCTGGCTCGACATCCTCGCGCTCGCCTCGACCAGCCGGTCGATCTTCGTCGCGCACAGCGGGCTCGGCAGCCACGGCGGCCTGCGCTGGCTGTGCGAGCAGAACGACACGGTGTTCATCGCCCGCCACCGGCGCGGCTCGGTCGCCGACCAGGTAGAGCAGGTGCGCGCGGCGCTCGGCGAAAGGCCGCTGACCATCTTCCCGGAAGGCACGACCAACGACGGCACCGCGCTGCTGCCGTTCAAGAGCTCGCTGTTGTCGGCAGTCGAACCGCTGGCGCATGCGGTGCCGGTCCAGCCGGTCGCACTCGATTATGCCGACGCGCCCGAGATCGCCTGGCACGGCGACGAGCCCGGTCTCGCCAACGTCCGGCGCATCCTTGCCCGCCCGGGCAGGATCGACCTGACCATCCGCTTCCTCGATCCGCTGGTAGGCTCGGCGCTCGACAACCGTAAGACGATGACCGCGGCGGCGCAGGAAGCGATCGCCCGCGCCCTCTCCCTGCCAATCTGACACCCGTCCTTTCGTTTCGCTCCCAAATCGCCTAACGCCCGGCCCCATGCGACAGACCCGCGCCCCGCAGACCTTCAGGGTCAAGAGCTTCGGCTGCCAGATGAACGTCTATGACGGCGAACGCATGGCTGAGCTGCTGGCCGAAAAGGGCCTGCGCGAGGCCCCCGAAGGCGAGGATGCCGACCTCGTCGTGCTCAACACCTGCCACATCCGCGAGAAGGCAGCCGAAAAGGTCTATTCGGACATCGGCCGACTGGCAAAGGCCGGCGAGAAAACCGGCCGCAAGCCGATGATCGCGGTCGCAGGATGCGTCGCGCAGGCCGAGGGCGAGGAGATCATGACCCGCGCCCCGGCGGTCGGCCTCGTGGTCGGACCGCAGGCCTACCACCGCCTGCCTGAAATGATCGACCGCGCCGCGAAAGGCGAGCGCGCGACCGATACCGATATGCCGGCCGACGCCAAGTTCGCCGCCCTGCCCCGGCGCCGGCGCACGGGGCCGAGCGCGTTCCTCACCGTGCAGGAAGGATGTGACAAGTTCTGCACCTATTGCGTCGTACCCTACACGCGGGGCGCAGAAATCTCACGGCCCTTCAACGAGTTGCTTCGCGAAGCCGAGATTCTGGTCGAGGCCGGCGCGCGCGAGATCACGCTGCTCGGCCAGAACGTCAACGCCTGGGCCAATGACGACATTGGTTTCGACTCGTTGATCAAGGCAGTCGCCCGGCTGCCCGGCCTCGAGCGTGTCCGCTACACGACCAGCCACCCGAACGACGTCACCGAAGGCCTGATCCGCGCGCACGCCGAAGAACCCAAGCTGATGCCGTTCCTTCACCTCCCGGTGCAGAGCGGCAGCGACCGCGTGCTCAGGGCGATGAACCGCAGCCACACCACGGACGGCTATCTGCGCCTGCTCGACCGCTTCCGCGAGGCCCGTCCCGACATCGCCCTCAGCGGCGACTTCATCGTCGGCTTCCCGGGGGAGACCGAAGCCGACTTCGCGGCCACCCTGCGCCTCGTCGACGCGGTCGGCTACGCGCAGGCGTTCAGCTTCAAGTACTCGCCCCGCCCAGGAACGCCGGCAGCCTCGATGGACGGCCAGCTTCCGCGCGAGGTCATGGACGAGCGCCTGCAGCGCCTCCAGGCCGCACTCAACCGCGACCAGCTCGCCTTCAACCGGGCCAGTGTCGGCAAGCGCTGCGAGGTCCTCGTCGAACGCAAAGGCAAGAAGCCCGGCCAATGGCTCGGCAAGTCTCCGTGGCTGCAGTCGGTGTTCTTCGAGGGCGATGCGGCGATCGGCGAGATGGTGACCGTCGAACTGGCGGAGGCGGGACCGAATTCGCTGCACGCACGCCTGTTGCAACGGGCCGTCGCCTGAACGCGACAGGCGGAGAACTTTCCACTACGGCAAGTCGTCGTCCCGCTTGCACAGGCCAACGCTGCGCCTATCTTTCGAATCGTACCGCGAAAGGAGCGCATGGCCCGCAAGACAACTCGCGCCGAGGAACTCTCGGCGCTGGCTCATCCGGAGGAACGCCGCGATTCCGCGCGGCGCGCCCGGGCCGAAGTGCGCTTCGACGAACAGGCGACACTCGGGGCGCTGTTCGGTGAATTCGATGCCAACCTCGTGCAGATCGAGAATCGCCTCGGCGTGCTGATTGCCGCACGGGGGAACAAGGTCGTGATCGAAGGGCAGGAAGACGAGGTCGCCCGCGCCCGCCAAGTCCTGCTGGCGATGCATGAAAAGCTGCTCACGGGGCAGGACCTCGATGCCGGCACCATCGAGGCGCTGATCGCCCAGTCGAACGAACCGACGCTGGACGGGATCATCACCGGCGATGCCAAGGGCCCGCCGATCATGATCCGCACCCGGCGCAAGACGATCGTCCCGCGCACGGCGATGCAGGCCGAGTACATGCGCCAGCTCGCCAGCCGCGAGATGATCTTCGCGCTCGGCCCGGCGGGCACGGGCAAAACCTACCTCGCCGTCGCTCAGGCGGTCAGCCAGCTCATTACCGGCTCGGTACAGCGGCTGATCCTCAGCCGCCCCGCGGTCGAAGCCGGCGAGCGGCTCGGCTTCCTTCCGGGCGACATGAAGGAGAAGGTCGACCCCTACCTGCGCCCGCTCTACGATGCACTCTACGACTGCATGCCGCCCGAGCAGGTCGAGCGGCGCATCGCCTCGGGCGAGATCGAGATAGCTCCGATCGCGTTCATGCGCGGGCGCACGCTGGCCGACGCTTTCGTGATCCTCGACGAGGCGCAGAATACCACCCGCGAGCAGATGAAGATGTTTCTCACGCGCTTCGGACAGAACAGCCGCATGGTGATCTGCGGCGACCCGCATCAGGTTGATATCCCGGGCGGCGACTCGCAGAGCGGTCTCGCCGACGCTGTCGGCCGTTTGGCCGGCATCGAGGGTATTGCCGTGATCCGCTTCTCCGCCGCCGACGTCGTGCGCCATCCGATCGTCGGCCGCATCGTCGAGGCTTATGAGGGCAAGAACGCCTGACCAGTCCGGCGATGCGTTGGTATTGACGACACAGATGGCGCAGTTGCCCGATCCCACCGTCCTTATCCTTGCCGGGCAACGCCTTGGCCGGGTCGATCCCCTTGCTGCGAAATACGGCGTCGAGCACAAGTGCCTCGTGCCGCTGCTCGACCGGCCGCTGATCGGCTACGTGCTCGACGCGGTCGACCAGGCCTTTCCCGGATGCCGGATCGTGGTTTCGATCAACGATCCCCACGCGCTTGACGACGTGCCCGAGGTCCGGCCGTTCGTCGAGGCAGGACGCCTGACGACCGCTGCCTCGGCCAGCAACCTCCTCGAAAGCCTGCTCACCGTGGCGGACGGTGTCGGCTACCCGCTGCTCGTCACCACAGGCGACAACGTGCTGATGACTCCGGATGCGCTTCGCGCGTTCCATGCCTTCGCGCTCGCCGAGAACGCCGACGCCGTTGCAATGTTCGCCCGCAAGGAGGACATCCTCGCGGCGCATGAGGAGGGCCAGCCGCGGTTCTGGGAATTCCGCGACGGCGCGTTCTCCGGTTGCAACACCTTCTGGCTCAAGAACCGTGACGCCGTAGCGACCGCCGAAATTTTCCGCGGGGGCGGGCAGTTCCTCAAGTTCCCCAAGCGCTTCGTGGGCGCTTTCGGGCTCGGCAACCTGATCGGCTTCCGGCTCGGGCTGTTCACCGTCGATCGCATGCTGTCGCGAGTTTCGAGGCGCTTCGGCAAGCGAATCAGGGCGCAGATCGTCAGCGACGGCCGGCTCGCGATCGACGTCGACAACGAGTTCAGCCACCTCGTCGCGCAGCGCCTGCTGAGCTCTCGTCCCACTCCCGAATGGAGCCTTTGACGTGCAACTGGAAATGGACGTCGAGGAGCCCTGGCCCGCCGGAGCATGGGAGGAACTCGCCGAACGTGTTGCCGCCGCGGCTGCCGAGGTCGCTCCCGAACTCGCCAACCCGCGCCTCTCCGCCAGCCTGCTGTTTACGTCCGACCCCGAGATCCAGGCACTGAACCGCGAGTGGCGGCAGCGCGACAAGCCGACCAACGTGCTGTCGTTCCCGATGCTCGCGCGCGAAGAGCTGCTGGCCCTTACCGCAAACGGACCGCCCGTGCTCCTCGGCGACGTCGCGCTGGCGCACGACACGTGCGCGCGCGAGGCGGCCGAAAGGGGCATTCCGCTGGCCGATCACGCGGCCCATCTGATCGTCCACGGGCTGCTTCACCTTGCGGGCTACGACCACGAAATCTCGCCCGCCGCCGCTGAGGCGATGGAAGCATTGGAAACGAAGGCGCTTGCGATTCTCGGGGTCGGTGACCCATATTGCGCACCCCAGGCTTGAAGAGGGAAAGCAGAACGAAAATGCCCGACGGTTCCAGACCGGGCGACTCCAGCAACGGAGACGCGGACAGTAGACGCGGCCTGTGGCACGCGATCCGCAGATTCTTCGAAGAAGACGGCGAGACCTCACTCCGCGCGCAGATCGAGGAAGCGATCGACGAGCACCAGGACGAGGCCGAGACGGGCCCGGCGAAGGGCGACCTCTCCCCGGTCGAGCTGACCATGCTCCGCAACCTGCTGCATTTCAGCGAACACGATGCCGACGACGTCGCCATCCCGCGCGGTGAGATCATCGCCGTCCCGGCGAGCGCGAGCTGGGACGAGCTGGTCGAAGTCTTTGCCGAACACGGCCACTCGCGCATTCCGGTCTACCGCGAAACGCTCGACCAGGTGATCGGCATGGTCCACATCAAGGACGTGTTCCCCTACCTCGCAAGGGGCACCGAGCCTCCGGCCGACTGGACTGAGCTGATGCGCCAGCCGCTTTACGTGCCCCAGGCGCGTGGGGCGCTCGACGTGCTGGCGGACATGCGGACGAAGCGAACGCACCTCGCGATCGTGGTCGACGAATTTTCCGGCACCGACGGAATCATCACGATCGAGGATCTCGTCGAGGAGATCGTCGGCGAGATAGAGGACGAGCACGACGACGCGCCGGTGGAGCTGCTCGTCCCGCTCGGCGACGGCATTTGGGACGCCGACGCTCGCGCCGAGCTCGAAGACGTTGCCGCGACTATCGGAGATCCGCGCATCGCCGAAGTCGAGGAAGCCGTCGACACGCTCGGCGGCCTTGCCTTCGTGCTCGCCGAACAGGTTCCGCCGGTGGGAGCCGTGCTGCATCACCCGAGTGGCTGGTGCATCGAGGTGACCGATGGCGACGACACGCACGTCACTCGCCTGAGGCTGCACAGGCGGGAACCGGTCGAGGAAGAAGTCGCAGGGTAGCGCTCGCTCCCCCAAGATCTGCCAGAGACCCGCGTCCCGCCCAACCGCCGCGGTTTGTGGCTTTCCCCAGCCCAAGATTCTCCTCGCTCGACACGAGTTGCAAATTTTTGAACAGTGAGAGCGATGCGCCGGCTCCCCCCTCTTCGCGCCCTCGAGGCCTTCGTCCGCACGGTGCGGCTCGGCTCGGCGCGGGCTGCGGCCGACGAGCTCGGCCTCAGTCCTTCGGCGCTGTCGCGGCGAATCGGCAATCTCGAGGAATTCACCGGCAAGAAGCTGTTCTCGCGCTCGGGCCAGACGATGCGGCTGACCGACGAAGGGCGCCAGTTCTACGACGCCGTCTCTCCGCACCTTGAAGCGCTGGCGATCGCGGTCGAGCAGCAGTCCGAGAACCTCCAACTGCTGCGCCTCAGGCTCGGCGTGCTGCCGCTGTTCGGCACGCAGCGCCTGTTCCCGCGGCTGCCCGAATTGCGCGCGCTGCACCCGCGGCTGCACATCGACATCGACACCGGTCCGCATCTGATCGACCGTGTCGGCG
Organism: uncultured Sphingomonadales bacterium; assembly: GCA_937898525.1. GTDB lineage: Bacteria > Pseudomonadota > Alphaproteobacteria > Sphingomonadales > Sphingomonadaceae > Croceibacterium_A. The sequence continues at coordinate 14,311 of CALCBC010000019.1, read as the reverse complement.
ACACGCTCGACGCGGCGATCGCGCTGATGACGGATCCAGAGCCGAGCCTGCACCAGGTCCGGCTCGACCGGAACACCGTGCATGCGATCTGCAGTCGCGCGCTGGCCGACAAGCTCGGGGAGCGGCCGACCATGGAGGCGCTCGCGGAGCAGACCTTCCTGTTGCACACCGACATGCCGCTGAGCTTCGACGCGTGGAAGGAAGCGCTCGGCTACCAGGCGCTGCAGCCGGCGGCGATCGACCACTACGATTCGGGCCAGCTGATCCTCGAGGCCGCGGCGCAGGGACTTGGCATCGCAATGATGCACGATGACCACATGAAACGGAACAACGACCCGCGGCTCGCCAAGCTGTTCGACGGTGTCGAGGTCGCAAGCCCCTACAGCTACTGGTTCGTCTGCCGCCCGGTCGACCTCGAACAGCGCGCGGTTCGCTTGTTTCACGACTGGCTGGTCGAAGCCGGGCTGTAGACTCCCGCTGCCGGAATCGGCCAAGAAGGGCTGAACCGGTTCAAGAGAGGGACTTGCCCATGAAAACGAAGCTCATGCTGTTGACCGCCGCTGTCGCGATGGCCGTGCCCGGTGTTGCCCAGGCCCAGATGCGCGCGCTCAGCGATCCCGTGGTCGGGCACCCCGACCCCGAATCGCTGTTCACCGACACCGACCCGGTGCTCCACCGCAACAAGCAGGCCGCGCTGCATATTCAACGCGAGTTGCTCAAGTGCAACCAGTGGAGTCGTGCCGGCGAGTGGCTGACCGATCGCTACATCCAGCATAACCCGGTCGCAGCCTCGGGGCTCGAGGGCGTGATCAACTACTTCGTCAATGTGGCCAAGCGCGAACCGCTCGACCCGTGCCCGGCGCTGAGCTCGGAGGACCCGAACGCTGTGGTCGCCGTGATTGCCGAGGACGACTACGTGACGATCCTGACCCGGCGGATCATCCCTTACGCCGACGACCCGAGCCAGAGCTACACCACCACCTGGTTCGACACCTGGCGCTTCGTCGACGGCAAGGCCGACGAGCATTGGGACCCGGCCACCCTGCCCACCGCCCCTGCCCCTCAGGCGGCCGGAGGGGACGAATGAGCCTCGCGCGTCGCACGACCGCCGCGGCGCTCGGGGCGATGGCCCTACTCGCATCACCGGCGCAGGCCCAAGAGGCCGCGCCGATGACGCCCGAGCAGCTGGTCCAGCGCTATCAGGACCGGGAGGCGATCGAGGCGCTGATGTGGCGCTACGATCGGTCGCTCGATAACCTCGATGCCGAGGCGTACGCGGCCAATTTCACGCCGGATGGGGCATTCGGGCAGGTCAAGGGACACGAAGCGCTCAAGAAGATGATCAACGACCTCGCGGCGAACCAGGAAGAGCGCCGCGCCGCCGGCGAGACGATCGGCAAGATGCATCACTTCACGATGAACCAGTGGCTCGAGTTCACCGGCCCCGACACTGCCCGCTTCCATTACTACCATCAGACGGTGTTCGGCACCGGCGGCCGCATCGGCAGTCCGACAGCGCCGGTCATGGCCGCAGCCGGCCAGGGCGTCGACGATCTCGTGAAGATCGACGGCAAATGGTACATCAAGTATCGCAACGTCGCGCCGAGCCGGGAGGAAGAGTAAGACCCACCTCTCTCCCCCTCGGGGGAGAGACATGAAAGCTTGCCAACTCTACCGGCCAGCCAAAGGCGAGAGGGGATCGCGGGATCGCGTCCCCCTCTTCCCCAACCCAGTCTCCTGAAGGGAGAGGGCTTTCAGCCCACGGTCGCCTTGACGATCCTCCCGGGCTCGCGCGGCGGCTCCCCCTTGGGGAGTGCGTCGACGTATTCCATGCCGCTGATCACCTCGCCCCAGACGGTGTACTGCCGGTCGAGGAAGCGGGCATCGTCGAAGCAGATGAAGAACTGGCTGTTGGCGCTGTCGGGCACCTGCGTGCGCGCCATCGAGCAGGTCCCGCGCACGTGCGGCGCGTCGTTGAACTCGGCCTTGAGGTCGGGCTTGTCTGAACCGCCCATCCCGGTCCCGGTCGGATCGCCGCCCTGGGCCATGAAGTCCGGGATCACGCGGTGGAACACCACGCCGTCGTAGAAGCCCTCGCGGGCAAGCTCGGTAATGCGCTCGACATGGCCCGGCGCCAGGTCCGGGCGCAGGCGGATGACGACGTCACCGCCCTCCCCGTTGCCGGTATCGAGGGTCAGGGTGAGGGTTTCGTCGGCCATGGTCAGTCTCCTGCGGATCGCCAGCGCATAGAAGCCCTCCACGGCGATGTCACCCGCCGGGTTGCTTTTGCGCCCGAGCGGCATAGACCCGCCCGCGATGACCGAGCAGGACCTCACCGAGCTGGAGACCGCCGCGCCGCACGATGACGGCGACGAGCTCGACGAGGACAACCGGCTCAAGCCGCAGTTCGTCGATTCTGTCGTAGCCGCGCTCGAACAAGGCGACGAAGCCCGCGTCTACGAGCTGGTCGAGCCGCTGCACCCGGCCGACATCGCCGACCTGTTCGAGCTGCTCGACCGCGAGCAGCGCCCACGGCTCGCCGCGGCGATCACCGACCTGATGACCCACGAGGTCGTCGCCGAACTCAACGACCACGTCCGCGAGGACATGATGGAGGCGCTGCCGCCCGAGGCGGTGGCGGAGATCGCCGAACAGCTCGACACCGACGACGCGGTCAGTCTCATCGAGGACCTCGAGCCCGAGGACCAGGCGGCGGTTCTCGCCGAGATGGAGCCTGAGGACCGCGCGGCGATCGAATCGGCGCTGTCTTACCCGGAGGAAACCGCCGGGCGCCTCATGCAGCGCGAGCTGGTCGCGGTTCCCGAGCACCTGACGGTCGGCGACCTGATCGACTACCTGCGCGAGAACGAGGACCTGCCGACCGAGTTCTGGGAAGTGTTCATCGTCGACCCGGCGATGAAGCCGGTCGGCACCTGCCAGCTGAGCTGGATCCTGCGTACGCCGCGCCACGTCCCGCTGAGCGACGTGATGAAGCGCGACCAGACGCTGATCCCGGTGACGATGGACCAGGAAGAAGTCGCACTGCGGTTCCAGAAATACGCGCTGATCAGCGCCGCAGTGGTCGACGAGGCCGGCAGGCTGGTCGGCCAGATCACCGTCGACGACGTGGTCCACATCATCCAGGAGGAGGCCGGCGAGGACACCCTGCTGCTGTCAGGTGCCGGCGAAGGCGACATCAACGAGCCGATCCGCGAATCCTACTCGGCGCGGGTGCGCTGGCTGATGGCGAACCTCGTCACAGCCTCGATCAGCGCCTCGATCATCTGGCTGTTCGGCGGCGCGATCGAGCAGCTCGTCGCGCTCGCGGCGATGGCTCCCGTGGTCGCCAGCATCGGCGGCAGCGCAGGTACGCAGACGATGGCGGTGACCGTACGCGCGATCGCCACCAACCAGCTGACGCGATCGAACACCCGGCGCATCCTGTGGCGCGAATTCCGCGTGGCCCTGCTCAACGGCGCGACGGTTGCGCTGCTGCTCGGAACGGCGACGGCGCTGGTGTTCTCGATCTGGCTCGGCACCGCAGTCGCGAGCCAGCTCGGTGCGGTTATCGCCGCAGCAATGGTGATCAACATCGCCACGGCCGGGTTCGCGGGCGTGGCGATTCCGGTGGCGCTCGACCGGATGGACCAGGACCCGGCGGTGGCCTCGAGCGTGTTCGTCACCACGGTGACCGATTCGATGGGCTTCCTCGCCTTCCTCGGGCTCGCGGTCGCGAGCGGGCTGGTCGGTTAGAGCCGCGCATCCTATCTGGGCGCCATGCCGCTCAGCATGACCAAGGTCGCCTACGAGGCGAAGAGTCTCGACGAGATTCTCGACTGGTTTTCCGGCGACGAGCCCGAAAAGCGGCTGACCACCCGCTACCTCCCCAAGCGCCACGCCGAGATGATCGATGGCTCGCTCTACTGGATCCACCAGCACGCGCTCGTCGGCCGCAGCCCGATCCTCGGCTTCGAGCAGCGCGACGACGGACGATGGTGGATCGTGCTCGAGAACCGCCTGATCCTCGTCCAGCCGCGCGCCCGGCGCGCGCACCAGGGCTGGCGCTATCTCGACGAGGCCGACTGCCCGCCGGACCTGGAGGAAGGCGCCACCGGGGGGGATGTCCTCCCCGGGCGGCTGGTGCGAGAGTTGAGCAAGCTCGGGCTGGCGTAGGGACAGCAGCCCGCACCCGAGTTCTCCATCCCCGTCATCGCGGCGAAAGGCGGAACCGCGTGCCTTTCGCGCCGCGCTGGTTGACCGAGGTCCCGGCTCTCGCGGGATGACGGGCTACGGTAGTCGGCGCTGGACGAGTGCGCCTCCCCTCTTCAGGCGTTTTGCACCAACCCCGCCACCTGCCGGAGCAGGTTGGCATAGTCCTCGGGCTCGCGCGCGCCCTGGATCAGGTACTTGCCCTCGACCACGAAGCTCGGAACGGAATTGATCCCCGCCTGCCGGCCGCGCTGCTCCTCGAACCGCACGGCCGTCGCCAGTGCCTCGTCGGCAAGCGCCTCCGCGGCCCTCGCGCGGTCGAACCCTTCCGCCTCGGCGATGTCGAGCAGGATCTCGCGGTCGGAGACGTTGCGGCGCTGCTGGAAGTGCGCCCGGAGCAGCGCGACCTTGAGCCGGGTCTGACCCTCCGGCCCCTGATCGGCGAGCGCCCAGCGCAACAGCTTGTGCGCCTCAAAGGTGTTCCACATCATCGCCGGCGGCTCGGGCCCCTCGCCCGCCCATTCCATCGGGAAGCCGACGCGCGCTGCGGTCGCCTGCATCTGCGCGCGCATTGCGGCGACCTCCTCGGGCGAGCGGCCGTAGACTTCGGCGAGGTGCTTCGCCTGGTCCCTGCCCTCGGGCGGCAGGTCGGGATTGAGCTCGAACGGCATCCAGCGGACGTCGACCTCGAGCTCGCCGACGAGCTGATCTCTCGCCTTGTCGAACGCGGTCCAGCCGACCGCGCACCACGGGCACATCACGTCGGACCAGATGTCGACGGCGATCTTCGGGGTAGCCTCGGCCATGCTCAATTCTCCATCCACCACTGCAGCAGGTGGTGCGCGATCGCCTGCGGCGGGGGCGGGATGAAGCTCGCGCTATCCGCCGCCTTGGCCAGTGCCTCGGCGACTTCCTCGCGCGCGAACCAGCGCGCTTCCTCGATTTCGGTTCGGTCGATCGCCAGCGCAAGACTGTCGGCATAACCAATGCAGCCGATCATCAGTTGGGAAGGGAACGGCCACGGCTGGCTCGCGACGTAGCGCACGTCGCGCACGCGCACGCCGGCTTCCTCGAACACCTCGCGCGCGACGGCCTCCTCGATCGTCTCGCCCGGCTCGACGAAGCCGGCGAGCGCCGAGTAGCTGTTCGGCGGGAACCGCGACTGGCGGCCAAGCAGCACCTTGCCGTCGCATTCGACGAGCATGATCGCGACCGGGTCGACTCGCGGGAAATGCTGCGCCCCGCAGGCGGCGCAGTCGCGCTGCCAGCCGCCCTTGGCAGGCGTGGTCGGCTTGCCGCAGCGCGAGCAGAACCGGTGCCGCGCGTGCCAGTCGAGCAGGCTGCGCGCCGCGCCGTAAAGCGCGAGCTCCTCCGGCGAGAGGTGTGCGATCGCACCCCAGGTGCGGCGATGAGCATAGGCCGGGGCGGGATCGCCCTCGCCCGGCACCGCGGCAAACAGCGCCTGCCCGTCGCGCAGCCCGAGGAAGACGAGCTCCGCGCCCTCGGGCGCCCCGGACATCGGCACGAAGGCCAGGCGGCCGGTCCCATCCATCTCGGGCAGCAGCCCGTCGAGCCGCAGCAGCAGGGCTCCTTCCTCGATCAGCCGGGCGAGCCGCGCGGGATCGGTTCGGATCGGATCGGCGCGGTCGAGCGGCTGGCCGGTGAAGGCGATCGGCCTCACGCGCGGCCCGCCGCGGCGAGATCGGCGCGGATCGCGGCCGGGAATTCGTCGATCAGCGGGTAGGCCATCGACGGCATGTACTGCGTGTAGAGCCCGGCGCGAAGCCCGAGTCCGCGGTGGATGAAGCCGATCGTCCCGGCCGCCCCGGCCCAACCGTAAACACCGGCGTCCGCCCCCTTGCCGACACGTCCACCGGCACCGTAGTCCCATAGGCCGTCCTCGTAGGCATTGGCCGGCTCGACGGTGTCGGGAAGCAGGTTCGTCGCGGTGCCGAGCCGCACCGCGCTCTCGCTCATCACGCGACGCCCCTCAAACAGTCCGTCGTTGAGCAGCATCGCGAGGAACCGGTCGTAGTCCTCCGGCGTCGAGGCGAGGCCCGAGCCGCCGAACGGCAGCGGCGGCGGATCGAAGTAGATCGAATCGGTACCCAGGTCGATCGGCAGCAGCGTGCCGTTGTAGAGAAAGTAGCTGGTCGTCATCCGCTCGGCCTTGGCGCGCGGAACATGGAAGTGCGTGTCGCCCATCCCGAGCGGGTCGAAGAACCGCTCCTGCAGGAAACGGTCGAACGGCTCGCCGGAGACGACCTCGATCACCCGGCCGAGGATCTCGAACGCGATCGAATAGCTCCACTTCGTGCCGGGCTGGTAGACCAACGGCAATTCGGCGACGCGATCGGCGAAGACGTCGAGCCCCTTCACCGCATTGCCGCGGAACACCGGCAGTGCCTGCAGCCGCGTGACCAGACCCGGGACCACGCCGCGCTCGCGGAAGGCTTCGGCAATCGGGCCGGACTGGACGATGCCGTAGCCAAGGCCCGAGGTATGAGTCAGCAACTGGCGGATCGTGATCGGCCGCACCGCCGGCTCGAGGTTGTCGGGCGTGATCGGGCCGTCGTAGACCTTCTGCACCTGCATGGTGCGGAACGCGGGAAGGATCTCATGCAGCGGCTGGTCGAGCCCGAGCCGGCCCTCGTCGATCAGTGCAACCGTCGCCATGCCGGTGATCGGCTTGGTCATCGAGTAGATGCGGTAGATGCTGTCGAGCCCTGAAAGGCGCGGCGCGGTAAAGCTGTCGACGCCGGCACGGATCGCCGTCAGCGGCCCGTCACCGAATCCGAGCGTGGCGACCATGCCGGAGACCTTGCGACTGTCGACATAGCTCTGCACGAGCCGCGCCACGTTGTTCCATTCGACTCTCGGCTGGGCGTGAAGCGGGAAGGCGGGCAGCGCTGCCCCGGCGCCGAGCGCCACGGCGCCGCCGAGCCAATGGCGGCGGGTTAGCAGCATCTGGTCCATTTGCGTCCCCTCTCCACGGATGGGCGTGAACCCCAGCTTTATCGCGTTCCGCCCGCGAGAGAAGCCCGGGGGTTGCACTGGTCAGGTGTCCTATGCATATAAAACACATGCTCAATGCACTTTCGATCCTGATCGGCCTGCTCTCGCTGGTTATCGTGATCCCCTCGCAGATCCCCCTGCTCGGCTGGGGCAACTGGCTGGCGCTACCGCTGATCGTGATCGGCATCGTCGTAGGCGCGCTGTCGCGCTCGAACGGCGGGCGCAACTTCTGCCTGATCGTGTTCGCAATCGCCTGCGTCCGGCTGATGCTGGGCGGGGGGATTTTCTGAGGGACCTTATCCCTCGATAGCCAGCCGCGCCGCCTTGGCGAACAGCGTCGGCAGACCCGCCGCCTCGATCTCCGCCACCGGCCACCACTCGCCGTCCTCCAGCTCTGCGCCGCGCTCGCCAGCGTAGATCGCCAGCCCGAGCTCGAGATCGAAGTGCGTGAAGGAATGCCGCACCACGCCACCGGCGCGCCAGGCGCCGGGAAGCGGCGCTTCGCCCGAGCCGTCGGTGCGCGCGTTCCAGCCGTCGTCGGGCAGCGCCCGCATGCCGCCGAGCATACCCTTCGCCCGGCGGCGGACCAGCCAGACTCGGCCGTCGCGCTCGATCCAGAACGCCGTCCCCTCGCGCACGGGCTTCGCCCTTTTCGGCGCCTTGACCGGCAGCTCGCCCTGCCGCCCCTGCGCCCTTGCCTTGCACTGCGGTGAAACCGGGCACAGCAGGCACTTTGGATTGCGCGCGGTGCAGATCGTTGCGCCGAGATCCATCATCGCCTGGGCGAAGTCGCCCGATCGCTCGGCGGGAGTGATCGCCCCCGCAGCCTCGCGGATCGTCTTGCGCGCGCCGGGCAGCGGCTGGTCGATCGCGAACAGCCGGGCAACCACGCGCTCGACATTGGCGTCAACCACCACCGCGCGCCGACCGAAAGCGATCGCGGCGACTGCCGCGGCCGTATAGGCGCCGAGCCCCGGCAGCTTGAGCAGTTCGGCTTCGGTGTCGGGAAAGCCACCGCGCTCCGCCACCACCCGGGCGCAGGATATGAGGTTACGGGCGCGTGAGTAATAGCCGAGCCCGGCCCACTCGCTCATGACCGCCTCGTCTGGCGCCTTGGCCAGCGCCTCGACCGTCGGCCACCGCTCGGTGAAGCGAACGAAATAGCGCGCGGCATGCGCGGTCGTGGTCTGCTGCAGCATGATCTCGGAGAGCCAGACGCGGTAGGGGTCGGGCGAGCCGCCGCCCGGCGGCACTCGCCAGGGAAAGCTGCGCGCCTCGCGGTCGTACCATTCGAGCAATGCGGCCGAGACCCTGTTATCCATCGGCCCGCTATGGCATGGCCGCCGGCACGATGGAACGTGACGGCAAGCCGAAGACGCCCCGGCCTTACGAACGCCCGCGCGGCGGCCCGGCGAGGCCGGTTGCCGAGTTGGTGCCGCAGATCGGGCGCGCCGCATTTCGCCGTTTCGGCTTCGTCCAGTCCAGCGTGGTCACACGCTGGCCCGAGATCGTCGGCGAGCGACACGCGCGCGTCTGCATGCCCGAATCGATCCGTTTCCCGCCGGGTGAGAAGAGCGGCGGGATCCTGCAGCTGGTCGTGCAGCCGGCGCACGCGCCGCTGATCCAGCACGTGATCCCGGAGATCATCGAACGGGTGAACCGCTTCTTCGGCTATCAGGCGGTGGCGAAGGTCAAGATGCGGCAAGGCGAGGTTAAGCCGCCTCCGGGCACAGATCGCGCGGCCCGGGAAAGTTCGGGGCCCTCGCTCAAGCCGATCCCGCTGGAACTCGGCGACAGCTTGCGCGACATCGGCGACCCGGAGCTGCGTGCGGTGCTCGAATCGCTCGCGCGGAGCCTCGGAGGGACAGAGGAACAGGGGCAAGGATGAAGTTCGGACCGATTCTCAAGGCCGCGGCGCTCGTCGGCGCAGCGCTCATGCTGAGCGGCCAGAGCAACCGGAACTGGTCGACCGTGGTGGCCGAGACTCCCGAGGGCGGGCACCGCATCGGCAATCCCGAGGCCAAGGTGAAGCTGGTCGAGTTCGTCAGCTACACCTGCCCGCACTGCGCCGAGTTCACGCGCCAGGCCGACGACCGGCTCAAGCTCGCCTATGTCACGCCCGGCAAGCTCAGCCTCGAGATCCGCCACCTGATCCGCGACCCGGTCGACCTCACCGCGGTGATGCTGGCGAATTGCGGCCCGCCCGAAAAATTTCCCCAGAACCATGCGATGTTCATGCTGCAGCAGTCGCGCTGGATTGGTCCGCTGGGCAACGCGACCGCGGCACAGCGGGCGCGCTGGACCAGCGGCGACGGCCCCTCTCGCCGCCGTGCGATCGCCAGCGATTTCGGCTTCTACCGGATGATGGAAGGGCGCGGCTACAACCGGCCGGAGATCGACCGCTGCCTCTCCGACGAGGCGGCTGCACGCCAGTTCGCCGAGCGGTCGCAGCGGGACTGGGACAGACCCGGGATAGACGCGACGCCCAGCTTCTCGATCAACGGCATCGTCATGCCCGGCACGCATACCTGGCCCGACCTCGAACGGCAGCTCGCCGAGTTCCTGTGATCCGGCCGGGTACGTCAAACACGCTTAGCTGTGGAAACCGCCGCCTCCTGCTTCTACCGCCAATGCCCATCGTCTAGCCTTCCTCACTCGCGCAAGGGAACCCGTTCGATGTCCAGCCTCCGCCGTTTCGCCTTCGCCCTCCTTGCCGCGCCGCTCGCACTCGGGCTCGCCGGCTGCGGTTCGGACGAGGACGGCACCGCGAGCGCCGAGCCGGTCGCGACCGTTGCCCCGCCTGCCGGCCAGGAATGGTTCGACGTCGTCACCATCACGCCCGAGGGCGGCTGGCTCGCCGGGAATCCGGAAGCACCGATCAGGTTCGTCGAGTACGGCTCCCTGACGTGCCCGGCCTGCGCCAACTTCTCGATCAACGCCATGCAGCAGCTGCGCGACGAGTACGTCAACTCCGGCCGCGTCAGCTACGAGCTGCGCAGCGTGCCGTTGCACGGCGCGATCGACCTGCTGCTGACCCGGCTGCTCGAATGCGCGCCGAAGGAAGCCGTGCACCCGCTGGCCGAGCAGATCTGGGGCAACCTGAATGCGGTCACCGAACCGATGTACGCCAACCAGGCTGCCATCGAGCAGGCGCTGAGCCTGCCGGAGGACCAGCGCTACGTCGCCTTCGCCGAGCGTGCTGGGCTAGTCGATTTCTTCGCCTCGCGCGGAATAAGTCGCGACCAGGCAACCCAGTGCCTGTCGGACGCCGCGGCTATCAAGGCGCTCGCCGAGCGCCTGCAGGCGCAGACGGAAAAGGACGGGGTGACCGGCACTCCGACATTCTTCATCAACGACCGCAGGCTCAACGACATCGACTGGGGTTCGGTCGAGGCGGCCCTGCAGCGAGCCGGAGCAAGGTAGCCTTGCACCGCAGCCGGCTTTCGCGATGCTGATCCGCAAGCTCAAGCTGGCAGGCTTCAAGAGCTTCGTCGAGCCGGCCGAGTTGCGCATCGAACCCGGGCTGACCGGCGTGGTCGGCCCCAATGGCTGCGGTAAGTCGAACCTGCTCGAGGCGATCCGCTGGGTCATGGGCGAGACCTCGGCGAAGTCGATGCGCTCGGGCGGGATGGACGACGTGATCTTCGCCGGCACCGCGCAGCGCCCGCCGCGCGATTTCGCCGAGGTCGTGCTCGACGCGATCGACGACAACGGCGAGGAGCTGCAGGTCACCCGCCGGATCGAGCGCGGGGCGGGCAGCGCCTACCGCGTCAACGGGCGCGACGTCAGGGCCAAGGACGTGGCGCTGGTCTTCGCCGACGCGGCAACGGGCGCGCACAGCCCTTCGCTGGTCAGCCAGGGCAAGATCGCCGCGGTGATCGCCGCCAAGCCGGCCGAGCGGCGGGCGATGCTCGAAGAGGCAGCGGGGATCGCCGGCCTCCACGTCCGCCGGCGTGACGCCGAAAGCAAACTCAAGCAGACCGAAGCCAACCTCGCCCGGCTCGAGGACCTCATGGCCGGGCTCGACAGCCAGATCGCCGCGCTCCGCCGCCAGGCCAAGCAGGCCGAGCGCTACAAGGCGCTGTCGGAGAAGATCCAGCACGCCGAGGCGCGGCTGGTGTTCGCCCGCTGGCGCGACGCGGCGACGGCGGCCGAGGCGGCTCGCGCCCAGGCGAAGGATGCCGACGCCAGGGTCGAGGAGGCTCAGAAGCGCGCGCAGGAAGCCCAGAAGGCCCAGGCGGCGCTGGCCGAGAAACTGGCCGAGGCGCGCGACGAGCTCGCCGACCGGCGCGACGACGCGAGCGCGCACGGTCACCGCATGGCCGCGCTGGCAAGCCAACTCGAAGCGGCCGAACAGCGGCTTGCCGACCTCGACCGGCAGAAGCAGCGGCTTGAGGAGGATCGCGGCGAAGCCGACCGGCTGACGCGTGACGCGGCCGAGGCCCTGAAGAAGCTGGCGCAGGACCTCGCCGCCGGCGAGGCCGCGCTCGCCGCCGACGAGCGCAAGCGCCCCGAGATCGAGCGCGCGGCGGAAGAGGCCGAGCGCGCCGCACGCGCGGCCGAACTGGCGCTGGCCAAGGCGACCGCGGACCACGCCGGCGTCGAAGCCGAATGGCGCATCGCCGAGGCCGAGGTCGCCCAGGCGCAGGCGCGGCTCGAACGGCTCGACAGCGAGTCCAGTCGGCTCGCCGAACAGCGCGCCGCGCTGGCAGCGCAAGTCGAGGCGGCCGACGAAGTGGCAGCGGCCGAGGCCGAGGTCGAGCGGGCCAACGTCGCGCTCTCGGAGGCCCGCGACGCGCTCGCACAGGCGCAACAGCGCAAGGAGCAGCTCTTGGCGGCGCGCGATGAGGCGGCCGCCGCGCTGGCCACGGCTCGGGCCGAGCTCGCCGGGATCGAGCGCGAATGGCAGGCTTTGAACCGCGACCGCGAGGCCCGGGCGAGACAGGCGGCCGGCAAGCACGGGCTGCCCGCGGCGATCGACCAAGTCTCCGTCGAGCCCGGCTACGAGCGCGCGCTGGCCGCGGTGCTGGGACGCGACGCCAAAGCGCCGCTGGGCGTGCCCGAAGGCGAGGCCGAGGGTCGCTTCTGGACTGGCGCTGAGGCGCCCGCGCCTGTACCGTTCGGGCTCGCCGCCCACGTCCGCGACTGCCCGCCCCAGCTCGCCGCGCGGCTCGCGCTGGTTCACGTCGCCGAGTCAGACGACGGGCGCAGGCTGGGACCGGGCGAATGGCTGGTCACGCTCGACGGCCGGCTGCGCCGGTGGGACGGGTTCGTCGCCCGCGGCGAAGGTGCGGCCGAGGCGGCACGGCTCGAGGCGGAGAACCGCTTCGCCGAGCTCGAGGCCGTGCTGCCGGCCAGGCGCGAGGCGGCCGAACGTGCCGAGGCGGCACAGCGGGAGGCGCAGGAGGCGCTGTCGGAGCTGCAACGCGAACTCGTGGGCCTCGAACGCGCGGCGCAGCAGGCGGCCGAGGCCGAACGCCAGGCGCTGCGTGCGCTTGACCAGGCCGAGGCCGCACGCGAACGCCTCGCCGCGCGGTCGGAAGAGCTCGCCGCCGCCGAGACTGCGCTCTCCGAACAGCGCGAGCAGGCCGAGGCCGAGCTGGCCGCCGCCGAGGCCAGGCGGCGCGAGTTGCCCGACCCCGAGACCGGGCGCACGGCGCTGGCCGCGGCCCAGGCCAAGAACGAGGCGGCGCGCGGGATGCTGCAGTCCGCCGCCGCAGCGCTGGCGGCGCACGACCAGGGCCTCGCCGTCGCTCGCGAGCGTGTCGCCAATCAGCGTGCCGACATGGCGAACTGGGAAGAGCGCGCGAGCGATGCGGCGCGGCGGCTGTCGTACATGGAGCAGCGCTTCGAGGAGATCGCCGAGGAACGCGCGGTCACAGCCGCCAAGCCGGCCGCGCTGATGCGCGAGATCGAGGGTGGCGAAGCGGTACGCGAGCGGCTCACGCGCGAGCTCGCCGAAGCTGAAGCGGCGGTCGCCGCGGTGGCCGAGGAAGCGCGCGCCGCCGAGGCTGCGCTGGCCGCGGCGCAGGAAGCACTGTCGTCGGCCCGCGAAGCCCGCGCCGGCGCTGCCGCGCGGGCCGAGAACGAGGAGAGCCGCCGCGAGGAAATGGCACGCATCTCGGGCGAGCGGTTCCAGTGCCCGCCAGCGATGCTGTCAGGCCGGTTCGGCTTCGAGCCCGTCGAGGTTGCCGGGGCGGCCGAGGAATCGGCCGCAATGGACAAGCTTGTGGCCGATCGCGAGCGCATCGGCCCGGTCAACCTCGTCGCCGCCGAGGAACTCGCGCGGCTGGAGGAGGAGCACGGTGCCAACGTCGCCGAGCAGGCCGAGCTGGCCGAAGCGGTGAACCGCCTGCGCGGCTCGATCGGCAACCTCAACCGTGAGGGTCGCGAGCGGCTGCGCGCCGCATTCGAGCAGGTCGACGCGCACTTCCGCTCGCTGTTCACCCGCCTGTTCGAAGGCGGGCAGGCGCACCTCGCGCTGGTCGATTCGGACGATCCTCTCGAAGCCGGCCTGGAAATCTATGCCCAGCCTCCGGGCAAGCGGCTGCAGTCGCTGACGCTGCTGTCGGGCGGCGAGCAGGCACTGACCGCCATCGCGCTGATCTTCGCACTGTTCCTGACCAAGCCCGCGCCGATCTGCGTGCTCGACGAGGTCGACGCGCCGCTCGACGACGCCAACATCGACCGCTTCTGCGACCTGCTCGACGCGATGACACGCGAGACCGAGACGCGCTACCTGATCGTCACCCACAACGCGGTGACGATGAGCCGCATGCACCGCCTGTTCGGGGTGACGATGGTCGAGAAGGGAGTCAGCCGGCTGGTCAGCGTCGACCTCGGCGGGGCCGAGGAATTGCTGGCGGCGGAGTAACGCCCTTCCCCTGCGCCGAAAGCGCCTGCCGGCACTCGAAAAAGAGGGACTGTCCCTCTTTTCGTTTCCGGTGGTGGAGCGAGCCGGCTCTGAACAACAGCTCTTCGTCCAGTGCCGGGACGATCAGCAGCGGGCCGCCAGTCGCACGAGCGCGGCACCGTCGGGTGGCGCGACGCCCCGGACGAGGCCGCCTGCGTACGCGACGAGCCAGAG
>CALCBC010000018.1 GCA_937898525.1 uncultured Sphingomonadales bacterium | reverse complement strand
CTAGTTGTCCGAATCATGCCGGACCACATCTTTCTTCATCTGTCGACAGGCGAGTCGAACCGTCCTGACGGACACTTGCTTCCTTCCTTTCCGCAAGACGCCCTTTCCGAGATAAATCACAGGATCTCGAACAATCTTGCGCTGCTCGCCAGCACAGTCAGCATGCGCGCGGCCAGCTTTTCGCGCCGCAAGGAGCCGATCGAAGGCCGCGAAGCCGCGGCCGCGCTGCATGAAATAACCGCCCGCATTTCGATCGTTGGCCACATGCACCGGCTGCTTTCGACTCGCCCCGGGTCGGACCGTGCCGGGTTCGGCGCGCACTTGCGCGAGCTGTGCCGGCTGCTGATCTCGGCCCTGGCCGTGCCCGAGCAGTGGGTCCTGGTCGACGACCGGATCGGCGAATGTCCCGTCGGCGCCGATCATTTCCTGCCGCTCTCGCTGATCGTCACCGAGGTGGTGACCAACTCCCTCAAGTACGCGCACCCGGCCGGCGCGCCGGGCCGGCTCACGGTCGGCTGCCGGCGGGATCCGGACGGCACCACGCTGATCGAGATCGCCGACGACGGCGTCGGTTTCCCGGAAGACTTCGAATTCTCCGCCGGGGGCGGGATCGGTTCGCGCACGATTCACGTGCTGGCGCAGCAGATCGATGCCGAGCTGTCGTTCGACAGCCGCCCGACCGGCCTGCGTTTCGCGCTCCGACTACCTTCCGCCGAAGCCGGCTGAGCCCCCCTATCCGGCGGTGCCACCGTTTTCGAGCGTGTGGCGCGCCTGCAGCCGCTTCGCCAGCAGCGAACAGCCCGCGGCCCAGGACGCGCCCATGATCCACCCCGCGATGACGTCGGTCGGCCAGTGCACTCCGAGATAGAGCCGCGAGAAGCCGACCAGAAGCGTCACCACGAGCGCCATCGAGATGAGGTAGCGGCGCACGGTTGCCGACTTCTCTGCGCGCGATACCAGCACCGCCAGCGTCAGGTAGGTCACCGCCGAGTTCATCGCGTGGCCGCTGGGGAAGCTCGCCGAATCTATGTCCACGAGGTGCTCGACCACGTCGGGCCGCGTGCGGGCATAGGTGAGCTTGAGGAGCGTGCTGATCGTGGCCCCTCCGGCCACGGCACCGATGGTGAAAGCCGCAAGCGACGGCTTCTTCGCCGCCAGAAGGTAGCCGGCGACGAGCGTGGTGATGATCGTCAGCAATGCCGTGCTGCCTAGCGCGGTAACGTCGATCATCGCCTGGTGGAGCCACGGCGGGCCGATCGGCGTTGCCGGATCGCCCGGCTGGCGCAGGAGCAGCAGCACTTCGCGGTCGAACGCGAGCGGGTCTCCGTCGACGATCGCCGAGGCTAACTTGTTGAGCAGCGTGAGAAGCGCCGCGGCGCCGAGGAAGACGATCAGGATGCGGCTCTCGACGCGATGCTTCGCGAGGAGATTCCGCAGCACGCGCGATCAGGCCTTGCCGACGACGCTTTCCGGGAGATCAACGCCGAACACGCGCTGGTAGTATTCGGCCACCAGCATCCGCTCGGCCTCGTCGCACTTGTTGAGGAAGGTCAGCCTGAAGGCGAAACCGGGGTCGCCGAAGATCTCGGTGTTCTGGGCCCAGGTAATCACCGTGCGCGGACTCATCACGGTCGAGATGTCGCCGTTGATGAAGCCCTGCCGCGTCAGCTCGGCGACGCGGATCATGTCGGCGATCAGCTTCGGATCGGCCTTGCTCTTGGCGGCGACGATCTTCTGCTCGGTCTCCGCCGGCAAGTAGTTCAACGCGACGACGATGTTCCAGCGGTCCATCTGCCCCTGGTTGATCGTCTGCGTGCCCTGGTAGAGCCCGGTCGTGTCGCCGAGGCCGACCGTATTGGCGGTGGCGAACAGCCGGAACCAGGGGTTCGGGCGGATCACGCGGTTCTGGTCGAGCAGCGTCAGCTTGCCCTCGGTCTCCAGCACACGCTGGATCACGAACATCACGTCGGGCCGCCCGGCGTCGTACTCGTCGAACACCAGCGCCACCGGATGCTGCAGCGCCCACGGCAGCAGACCCTCGCGGAACTCGGTCACCTGCAGCCCGTCGCGCAGCACGATCGCGTCGCGGCCGATCAGGTCGATGCGGCTGATATGCGCGTCGAGGTTGATGCGGATGCACGGCCAGTTGAGGCGCGCCGCCACCTGCTCGATGTGGGTCGACTTGCCCGTACCGTGGTAGCCCTGGACCATCACGCGGCGGTTGAAGGCGAACCCGGCGAGGATCGCCAGCGTGGTGTCCGGATCGAACACATAGGCCTCGTCGAGGTCGGGCACGCGCTCGTCGGCCTTGGAGAAGGCCGGAACCTTGAGGTCGCTGTCGATCCCGAACTCCTCGCGCACGCTAACCTCGCGGTCGGGCGCGTCCATCAGGGTGCCGGCATTCGGATGGTTGCTGGTCATCTCGTTCATCGCGTGCGCTGCCTAGACGCGCCGTCTTGCGCCTGCAACACGCAATGGCCAATTGACGCCTCCGGAGGAGGGTATCGATGAAGATTTACGGTTTCCCGCTGTCGCCGTTCGTCCGCAAGGTGCTCGTGACGCTGAAGGAGAAGAGGCTCGACGCGGAGCTCGTGCCGAGCAATCCGAACCAGCCCGATCCCGAGTTTTCGGCCGTAAGCCCGTTCCACAAGATCCCGGCATTCCGGGACGGCGATTTCACAATCGCCGATTCGACGGCCATCGTCACCTACCTCGACGCGAAGTATCCGGAACCGGCGCTGCTGCCGTCCTCCCCGGAGGCGCGGGCGCGCGCGGTGTGGTTCGAAGAGGTGGCCGATACGGTGCTCATCCCGACCGCCGCGCCGATCGTCGTAAACCGCTTCCTGCGGCCGCGGATCTTCGGCACCGAAGGCGACGAGGCCGCGGCGCTCGCTGCCGAGGAGGCGGTCAAGCGGCCGCTCGACTACCTCGAGAGCAAAGTTACCGACGAATGGCTCGATACGGAGTTCTCGATCGGCGACGTCGCCGTGGCTTCGGCGTTCCGCACGCTGGGTTACGCCGGCTGGACGCTCGACGCGTCGGCCTATCCGCGGATCGCGGCATGGTACGGGCGCGTGACGCAGCGTGCCGGATGGCAAGCCGCGGCCGCGCAGGAAGATGCGCTATTCGCGGCGTCGGGCCTGTAGTCAACTCGCCGCGGTGTGGCCGGCGAGGCCGGCTGTCCACTCGCGCGTCGCGTGGCAGACGTCCATCGCCCGCCGGTAACCATCGCGGCCGGTCGTGCGGCTGAGATAGGCGCGCTGCGCGTCGCTCAGCGACGCACTCCTGGTCCGCTGGGCCAACTCGAGCGCATAGGTCACCGAGATGTCGGCTGCGGTGAAGCCGTCGCCGGCCATGTAGGGCGCGCGCTCGAGTTGACACTCGACCAGCCCACAACGACCCTCGAACGCGCGCAGGGCCCAGCGCGCGCTCCAGTTGTCCCGCTCGGACTCGGGCGCGAGGATCTGGCCGGCAACAATCACGTTGATCGGGCCGGCAAGGCCGGCCTCGCCGAGGTGGAGGAACTGCTGATACGCCGGAAAGGAGGGGTCATGCGCCTCGGGCGCCAGCGGACCGGGACCGTATCGCGCGAGCAGGTATTCCATGATCGCGATCGACTCGACCATCGTCACCTCGCCGTCGACAATCGCGGGGATGAACCCGGCGGGATTGACCGCGAGAAATTCAACGTCGTCTTCGAGACCGTTCAGCAGGTCGACCGCGCGCAAGCGGTAACGCACGCCGAGTTCCTCGAGCAACCAGGCGACGCGAAATCCGCGGCCCTCGCCGTAAAGCGTGATCATGCGGCAGGCACCCCGATCTTCGGTGGCAGTGAGAACAGCGCAAGGAAGCGCTCGGCGAGCGCCTGGTCGCCGGTCAGCGTGATCCCACCTGCGGCAATTCCCTCGGCCAGCGGCTGCTTGCCGTAGATCACCCGCAGCAGCGGCAGCGGCACGTCGGCTGAAAGCCAGGCATCCGCGGCCTCGCCCGGCTCAGCGCGCCGTACCGGCATGACGCCGTCGCGCAGCTCGGCGAGAAAGCTCTCACCGCTTACGGTAAAGCCGACGGTCGCATCGAACTGCCGCGCCGCCTCGCGATCGATCATCGTCCGCAGGCTGAGCATGAAGCTCACCGGCGAGAGCGGCAGCTGCGGATTGTGCTCGGGCGAGCGCGCGGCCCAGCGGCCGAGCTCCTGGATCGCCGGCTCGGCCAGATAGCCCCATTCTGTCAGCTCGTAGACCTGCGTCGCGGCTGGCGGCGGCAGCTTGCGCCGGGTCAGCACCCCGGCCTGCTCGAGACCGGCCAGCCGTTCTGTCAGCACCTTGGCCGATATTCCGGGCAGGCTGGCGCGCAAGTCCGAAAACCGCCGCCCACCGAGCATAAGCTCGCGGATGATCAGCATCGACCACCGCTCGCCGACGATCTCCATCGCGAACGCGGTGCCGCAGGCGTCCTGGTACCACCGGCCGTGGCTGGCCGTCTGCGACTCGGTTTCTTTTTGTAACTTCATGGTTGCTTTTAGTAACTCCATGCGGCACGAATCACAAGTGCCGATTCGCACAGGGGCCAACGGAGGGGGAGGAGTTGGAGATGACCGAGACCGCCACACTGCCGCCGCCGGATGCGCTCCGACCCGCTCACGAGCTGGCCGCGGCGAGCAGGACCCGCTGGGCAGGAGAAAGCGCCGCCTACCGTGAAGCGCGCACCGCCCTCCTCGCCGAGGAGATCGCGCTGCGCCGGCAGATCCAGCGTGTCGCCGAGCGGCGCCGCGCTCTGCCGCCCGGACCGGTCGCGCGGGACTATCGCTTCCTCGACGATCAGGGCCGAGAGCTCGGCCTCGCGGACCTGTTCGGAACGCACGACACGCTGTTCACCTACTTCTGGATGTTCGGCCCCGAGCGCGAGCGCCCATGCCCGATGTGCACCTCGTTCGTCGGCTCGTTCGACCGCGCCGTGCCTGACATCGAGCAGCGCCTGGCGATCGCCATCGTTGGCCGATCGCCGGTCGCGCGCCAGCTCGCCTTCGCCCGAGAGCGCGGCTGGTCACACCTCCGCTTCTACCAGATCGTGGGCGACGACTTCGCTCGCGACTGGGGCGCCGTGACCGACGAGCCGGACGGGATCGACGAGGGCGCCGCCGTGCTCGTATGGCAGCGCGACGGAGACACGGTCCGCCTGTTCTGGGCAGCCGAAGGCGGCGCGGAAACGGCAGACCCAGGCTTCGACCCGCACCTCGCGCCCGACCCGACCCCGCTGTGGAACCTGCTCGACTGGACGCCCGAAGGCCGTCCGGCCGGCTGGTACCCGAAGCTCGCATACTGACCCGACGACCCGCCAACCCGGAGAAAGACCATGGCCAAGATGATTTTCGTGAACCTCCCGGTCACCGACCTGAAGCGCTCGATGGCGTTCTACGAAGCGGTCGGGTTCACCAACAATCCAGAATTCACCAACGAGCAGGCCGCGGCGATGGCGTGGTCGGACGAGATCGTCGTCATGCTGCTGACGCACGAATTCTGGAAGACCTTCACCGACAAGGCGATTCCCGATGCGCGCTCGGTCGCGCAAGTGCTGCTGTGCCTGAGCCAGGACAGCAAGGAAGCGGTCGACGCGATCGTCGACAAGGCGGTCAAGGCGGGCGGCCGTTCGGAGCCGACCCCGAAGCAGGACATGGGCTTCATGTACGGCCGCAGCTTCGAGGACCCCGACGGCCACATCTGGGAGAACGTGTTCATGGACATGAGCGCGGTGCCCGAAGGCGAGACCGTCGCCGAGCAGCCGGTGAACTGAGACCGCGAGGGGGGAGGAGATAGACGATGGCAACCCTGGCCACGACACCCGCAGCAGCTGCGGCGCCGGCCCGGATCTGGACCGGGCGCGCGCTCAGCGGCCTCGCCGCGGCATTCCTGCTGGTCGACGCCGGCACCAAGCTCGTCTCGCCTGCCTTCGTCGCGGCCAACAGCCCGGAAATCGGCTGGTCGCTCGACCCGGTGACGATCCGCACGCTCGGCACCCTGCTCATCGTTCCGACGCTGCTTTACCTGTGGCCGCGCACGGCGCTGCTCGGCGCGATCCTGCTCACCGGCTACCTCGGCGGGGCGATCGCGACGCACATGCGTATCGGCAGCCCGCTGTTCACCCACACGCTGTTCGGGGTCTACCTCGCGCTGATGGTCTGGGGCGGGCTGTGGCTGCGCTCGCCGGCACTGCGCGCGGTGCTCCCGCTGATGCTCGGAAGGCGCGACTGAGACGGCCTGCTTGCTGCCACTCCTCGAGGAAAGGCTTACCCATGAACCAGACTGCTTCCCGCCCCGTCGTCACCGCGTTCGACTGGGTTCCCGAGTTCGCCCGCGGGCTGGTCCGCGACCTGCGCGTGCGCTGGGCGCTCGAGGAGATCGGGCTGCCCTACGACACCGAGCTGCTCAACGCCCGCGTCCCGCGCCCTGCCGAGTACCTCGCACGCCAGCCGTTCGACCAGGTCCCGGCATTTCGCGACGGCGATTTCGACTTGTGGGAAACCGGCGCGATCCTGCTGTACCTCGGCGAAAAGGACTCGCGTCTGTTGCCGCCCGACGGCCAGGCCCACTGGGACGCGGTCGCCTGGCTGTTCTCGGCACTCAACAGCGTCGAGCCGATCATCCAGCGGGTCGTCAGCTACGACATCTTCTACAAGGACCAGCCATGGGCGCCCGGCGCGCGCGAGGCGATCGACGGGTTGTGCCGCAAGCGGCTCGAGCGCCTGGACGCCGCGCTCGAAGGCAGGGACTGGCTGGCGGGTCCGTTCTCGGTGGCCGACATCGCCATGGTCACGGTGCTCAACATCCTGCGCCACACCGACCTCGTCACCCAATATCCGGCGCTCGCCGCATACAAGGCGCGCGGCGAGGCTCGTCCCGCGTACCAGCGCGCGCTCGACGCGCAGTACGCCGACTTCAGCAACGAACTCGCGTGAGAGGAGACTGACCCATGTACGTCCAGGGATTCATCGTTCCGGTGCCCGCCGACAAGCAGGACGCGTACCGCGAGGTCGCCGAGAAGTTCTGGCCGATCGCGCGAGACAACGGGGCGCTCGAACACGTCGAGTGCTGGGAGGCCGACGTCCCCGACGGCAAGCAGACCGACTTCCGCCGCGCGGTTGCGCTCAAGGACGGCGAGAAGGTTGTGTTCTCGTGGGTCGTCTGGCCCGACAAGGCGACCGCCGAAGCGAGCAACGAGAAGATGATGAGCGACCCGCGGATGGAGGAGCTCGGCACCGACATGCCGTTCGACGGCAAGCGAATGGTCTACGGCGGGTTCGAGCCGATCGTGACCGAAGGGCGTCCCGACGGTGGCTACGTCGACGGGTTCGTCGCCCCGGTGCCCGACGCCAAGCGCGAGGAATACCGCGCGATGGCTGCCAAGGCGGCGGGACTCTTCCTCGAGCACGGTGCGCTGCGCGATTTCGAAGCCTGGGGCGTCGACATCCCGGTCGGCGAGGTCACCAGCTTCCCCCGCTCGGTCGAGGCCGGGGACGGCGAGAGCGTGGTGTTCTCGTTCGTCGAATGGCCCGACGAGGCGGCGCGCAACGCCGGCTGGGAAAAGCTCATGGCCGACGAACGGATGCACACGGAGATGCCGTTCGACGGCAAGCGGATGTTCTGGGGCGGCTTCACGCCGCTCGTCAGCGAAGGAGCCCGCTCGTGACCGACCGGGGCGCCTTCATCTGGTACGAGCTGATGACCGACGACCCGGCCGGGGCCAAGGCCTTCTACGACGAGGTCGTCGGCTGGACCGTTCAGGCCGACGGGTCGCCGATGCCGAACGGGTCCGAGTACCGCATGATCGGCCGTTCCGATGGCGGTCATGCAGGCGGCGTGCTGACGATCAGCGAGGACATGAAGCGGCACGGCGCCAGGCCCGTCTGGCTCGGCTACATCCACTCGCCCGACGTCGATGCCGACGTCGCAGCTTTCGTCGCCGCCGGCGGCAAGGCTCACATGCCGCCTACCGACCTGCCGGTCGGCCGCATCGCCATGGTGTCCGATCCGCAGGGCGCCGTGGTCTACCTGATGAATCCCGTCCCGCCGCCCGACCGGCCCGACGCGAAAAGCGACGTGTTCGACTACGCCAGGCCCGAGCACGTGCGCTGGAACGAGCTGTGGACCAGCGATCCCGATGCCGCGGTCGCGCTCTACACCCGCCTGTTCGGGTGGAAGCAGGAGGGCGACATGGACATGGGCCCGATGGGCAAATACCGCTTCCTCTACCACGACGGCGGGATGATCGGTGCCGTCGGCCAGGCCCAGCCCGGCGGCGACGGCTCGCGCTGGGACTTCTACATCGGCGTCGACGACATCGACCGCGCCGCCCGTGCGGTCGAGGCAGGCGGCGGCCGGCTGACGGGCGAGATCCAGCAAATCCCCGGGGGCGACTACTCGGTCCGCGTGCGCGACCCGCAAGGCGCGGGGTTCGGGCTCGTCGGACCACGCAAAGGAGAGTGACGATGACTGAAAGCACCGGACAGATTTGCCTGTGGTTCGAAAGCGACGCCGAAGGCGCCGCGAAGTTCTATGCGGAAACCTTCCCCAACAGCTCGGTGGGCAAGGTCCACCTGGCGCCGGCCGACAACCCCTCGGCCCGGAAGGGCGAGCCGCTGACCGTCGATTTCACGGTCATGGGCATCCGCTGCATGGGCCTCAACGGCGGTCCGCACTTCAAGCAGAGCGAGGCGTTTTCGTTCTGCGTGATTACCGAGGACCAGGAGGAAACCGACCGCTACTGGAACGCGATCGTCGGTAACCGTGGCGAGGAGTCGATGTGCGGCTGGTGCAAGGACAAGTGGGGCGTCTCGTGGCAGATCACCCCGCGCATCCTTGCCGAGGCGATGGACGGCGAGCCCGGGCGCGCCAAGCGCATCTTCGAGGCGATGATGTCGATGAAGAAGATCGACATCGCCGCGCTCGAGGCCGCGGCCGCCGAGCCGGCGGAAGCGTAGCCGCCCGCCAACTCGTCATCCCCGCTCCACTGAACCGTCGCGCACCACCCCCGGCGCCACACAAAAAGAGGGACTGTCCCCCCGGCCGGTCCCGATCGCCGACGGGGTGCGGGCGCGCGGCTCGCTCGTTCGGGATCCTGGCACGAAAAGGCGACGAAAGGCGATGCGAGGTGAAGCCATGACCCATACGCCAACCATCACCGCCTTCGAAGCGTCTCCGGACCGCGGTCAGGGCCACGCGCGCGACATGCGGGTGCGCTGGGCGCTTGAGGAAGTCGGCCAACCCTACAAGGCCCGCCTGGTCTCGTTCGCGACGATGAAGCAGCCCGCGCACCGGGTGCGAAACCCGTTCGGGCAGATCCCGACCTACGAGGACGGCGACCTCACGCTGTTCGAATCCGGCGCGATCGTGCTGCACATCGCCGGGCAGCGCCCCGGCCTGCTTCCCGCCGACCCGGCCGCCCGCACCCGCGCGATCATGTGGATGTTCGCCGCGTTCAACACGGTCGAACCGCCGATCGTCGAACTCTCGCTGTGCCTAATCCTCGAGCGCGACAAGCCGTGGTTCGCCGAGCGCCTGCCGCTGCCCGAGGAGCGCGTGCGCACCCGGCTCGACGAGCTTTCCGCGCACCTCGCCGACGGCGAATGGCTCGACGGCGCGTTCAGCGCCGCCGACCTGCTGATGGTCACCGTCCTGCGCCGCGCGCAGCTTGCCGGAATGACCGACGACTACCCGAACCTTTCCACCTACATTGCCCGCGCCGAGGCACGCCCGGCGTACCAGCGGGCCTTCGCCGCACAGCTCGCAGTCTTCGAAGCTTCACAGGGGGATCACTGAATGCTCGCGCTCTACGGCCACTTGTTCTCGTCCTACACCTGGAAGGCGCTGATCCCGCTTTACGCCAACGGCACCGAATTCGAGTTTCGCTCGGTCGATCCCGACAATCCGCGCAACGCGGAGTTCGTCCAGCGCGCGCATCCGGCGGGCAAGTTCCCGGTGCTGGTCGACGGCGACACCACGGTGTTTGAGGCGACCGCGATCATCGAGTACCTCGCGCTGAAGCACCCCGGCCGCGCCCCGCTGATCCCGGCCGACCCGCTCGAAGCGGTCAAGGCGCGCATGATGGACCGAGTGTTCGACAATTACGTCATGAACCACCTGCAACAGGTTGTTTTTGCGTATATCGCCAACCCGGAGAACCCCGACCAGGCGATCCTCGACAAGGGCAAGGCAGAGCTGCTGCGCACTTACCGCTGGCTCGAGACATGGCTCGAGGCGAACACGCTCCCGCCCCACGTCTCGCTGGTCACCTGCGCCGCGGCTCCCTCGCTGTTCTACGCCGACTGGGTCGAGCGCATCCCCGGCGACTGCCCTCGCCTCGCCGCGCTGCGCGCGGAACTGCTCGCGCTGCCGCCGGTTGCGAAGTGCGTCGAGGATGCCCGCCCCTATCGCGCGTTCTTCCCGCTCGGGGCGCCCGACCGGGACTGAGGAGGCCGCGATGCCCGCACAGCTCAATCACACGATCGTCTGGTGCCGCGACCGTCATCGCTCGTCGAAATTCCTTGCCGAGGTTCTCGGCCTGCCCCCGCCGCGCACCTTGCTGCACTTCGAGATCGTCGACGCCGCAAACGGCGTTTCGCTCGACTTCATGGAGAAGGACGGACCGATCGCGCAGCAGCATTACGCCTTCCTCGTCAGCCACGCCGAGTTCGATGCGGGGATGCAGCGCATCGCGGCCAGCGGCCTGACCTTCTGGGCCGATCCCGCGCGCACGCAACCCGGCGCGATCAACCACCACTTCGGCGGCCGCGGGGTATACTTCGAGGACCCCGACGGCCATCTGCTCGAACTGATCACCAGGCCCTACGGATCGGAGGATGACCTGTGACCGGAGCCGCGGCCTCACGCACAAAGCGCGGTTGACGCGCGCTCCTCGTTCTCTAAATGTTCTTGTCCAGACAAGGTGGGAGCGAGTCGATGGCCGAGTACACCTTCTTCTTCAATCCGATGAGCCGGGCGCAGATCGCGCGCTGGGCGCTGCATGAGGCCGGCGCAGACTATGAGCCGGTGTTCGTCGACTGGAACAACCGGCCGCGGGCGCTGCTCGAGGCCAACCCGATGGGCAAGTTGCCGACGATCATCCATCACCGCGGCGGCCGCGATCATGTGGTCACCGAAGCCGCGGCAGTGTGCCACTACCTCGCCGAGATGTCGGCGCCCGAGCTGCTGCCCGCGCCAGACGAGAAAGCTGATTACTTCCGCTGGCTGTTCTTCGCCGCCGGCCCGCTCGAGGCCGCGGCGACTGCCAAGGCCTTCGGCTTTGACAGCGGCGACGATCCCAGGAAGCAGATGACGCTCGGCTGGGGCAGCTACGACAAGGCGATCGACGCGATCGACGGCTGGTTCGCCGACCACGCATTCGTTTGCGGCGATCGCTTCACGATGGCCGACGTCTATGTCGGCTCGCAGATCGACTGGGGTCTGCAGTTCGGCACGATCACCCCGCGTGACAACCTCGCCGCCTATGCCGAGCGAATCCGCACGCGCGAGGCCTATCAGGCCGGCAAGGCGATCGACAACGCGCTGATCGCCGAGATGCAGGCGCAGGGCGAAGGAGCGAACCAGTGAGCTACACGAGCAGTTGCCACTGCGGCGCGCTCGCGGCGACGGTCGACGAGGACCTCCCCACCGAGGGCATGACATGCAACTGCTCGCTGTGCCGTCGGCGCGGCAGCATCCATCACTTCACCAGCGCAGACAAGGTGACCTTCACCCGCCCCGAGGGCCAGGTGGCGGTCTACACCTTCAACAAGCACAAGATCCGCCACCAGTTCTGCACGACTTGCGGCTGCGCTCCGTTCGCCGAGGGCGAAGGCCCGGGAGGCGTGACGATGGTCGAGATCAACCTGCGCTGCGTGCCCGAGTGCGATCTCGGCGCGCTCACCATTACCGAGTTCGACGGCGCCGCGGCCTGACACGGCGCGCGAATTGCCCGATCGCGGCGGCAGCCGTATGGAGCCGCGCATGACCGCACCGATCGACCGCTGGTTCGCCGAGCATCCACGCAGTGTCGGCGAAAGCTACGCCGAGCATTTCCGCGTCGCCCTCCGTTTCGGGCTGACGATGGTTTCCGGCGGCTTCGCGTGCCTCGTCCACGCGCTGGTGCCGGCGCTCTTCGAGCGCACCGGCAGTGGAACGGTCAAACGCCTCTACGCCGAAATGACCGCGCGCCAGCCCGACTTGCGCCCCGCCCACGAGGACCCGTGCTGGCGGCCGGAATACGAAATCTAGCACCAAGCGCGCGTGGCCGCCTGGCACCCGCTCAAGGGCGCCCGTACCCTCACCCGCCATCCTGAACTTGTTTCAGGACCCATTCCGCCACTGACGCGAAGCCAGCGAGCATCGCACCGCGTCGCCGCCTGCGCTCTAAAGTCGGAGGCTGCATGTGCGGGCATCCTTCGGGGATGCGGCTCGAAGGGTCCTGAAACTAGTTCAGGATGACGAGGTGGATGGCAAAGGGTCGCGCAGCGACTGTGCGGAAA
>CALCBC010000017.1 GCA_937898525.1 uncultured Sphingomonadales bacterium | reverse complement strand
GAAAGCGGCTCGGCCGAAGACCCGCCTATCCCTTATCGTCACCCTGAACTTGTTTCAGGGCCAATCGTACCCCAGGCGCGGAGCGATCGCGCTCGCAGGGCGCTGCCGGCCATCTTGCAGCAAGCGCAGCGATCGACTGATGACTGATAAATGGGCCCTGAAACGAGTTCAGGGTGACGGAAAGACAGGGAGATAAACGGTGGCCTTCGCGTCTTCGCGTCTTCGCGTGCAGGATCCGTCACCACCCTCGAGGGCCGGGTAGCGCGAGCAGCCGTTGCGAAAATCGTCCTTCCCCCCCGTCGTCAGCCCCGATACCCGGGTCCTCATCCTCGGCAGCCTTCCGGGCGAGAAGTCGCTCGCCGCGCAGCGCTACTACGCGCACCCGCAGAACCGCTTCTGGCACCTCGTCGGCAGGGTCATCGACACAGCCCTCGAACCACTCGGCTATGAAGCTCGCCTCCAGGCCCTGCTCGCGGCGAAAGTCGGCCTGTGGGACACCGTCGCCTCGGCTCGCCGCAGCGGCAGCCTCGACGCCGCGATCCGCGAGGCCGAGCCCAACCCGCTGGGCGATCTCGTCGCCTCGCTCCCCGAGCTCCGCGCCGTCGGGTTCAACGGCAGGACCTCGGCCACGATCGGCATGCCGCAGCTCGCCCACACCGGCCTCGCCCTGGTGCCGCTCCCCTCCTCCAGTCCCGCGCACGCCGCGATGCCGCTCGCCGAAAAGGAAAAGCTGTGGGGGCAATTGCGCGAATTCCTTGCCTGATCGCGCCGGGCTCCCCATTGAGGAACGCATGACCAAACGTCTCAGCACCACGGGCAAGGCCGCCATCGCCGGCGCAATCGGCTCGGCGGCGATCGCCGCCGCGCTGCTCTACGTCAACCGGCGCAAGGACAGGAAGAACAAGCCGAGCCAGCCGGGCCCGATCCCGAGTGGCGAGCAGCCGGAGACCGACTAGGACCATGGAACCCGTCAACCAGGTCGAAGGCCGGGCGATTCCATTCGGCCTCAAGAACGCCGACACCGACATCATCATCCCGGCGCGCTGGCTCAAGACCGTCACGCGCGAGGGCCTCGGCCGCGGCGCGTTCGAGGCGCTGCGCGCCGATCCCGACAACGTGTTCGACAAGCCCGAGTTCAAGGGCGCGCCGATCCTCATCGCCGGCGACAACTTCGGCTGCGGCTCGAGCCGCGAGCACGCCGCCTGGGCGCTGCTCGACATGGGCATCAGGGCGGTGATCGCCCCGAGCTTCTCCGACATCTTCTCGGGCAACGCGTTCAAGAACGGCATCCTCACCGTGGTCCTGCCGCAGGAGCAGGTCGACCGGCTGATGGAAGTCGCCGAGACCGACCCGAT
This sequence comes from uncultured Sphingomonadales bacterium, assembly GCA_937898525.1. Lineage (GTDB taxonomy): Bacteria > Pseudomonadota > Alphaproteobacteria > Sphingomonadales > Sphingomonadaceae > Croceibacterium_A. The sequence continues at coordinate 8,951 of CALCBC010000017.1, read as the reverse complement.
CGCCATCGACCTCGAGCACCAGACGGTGACTACGCCGTTCCAGGACCGCTTCACCTTCGAGATCGACCCGTTCCGCAAGCATTGCCTGCTCGGCGGGCTCGACGAGGTTGCGATCACGCTCCAGCGCAACGAGGCGATCGCCCGCTACGAGGAGCGGATGGCCGCCGCGCGACCCTGGGTCGCGCGCGGCACCGGGATTGCCGCCTGAGGCGGCGCAACGCTATTGAGCAGGCCAAACCGATTCAGGGGAATGCGCGACGATGACCGACTTCAATGACCGCAAACGCGCCGAGGAAGCCAAGTTCGCACTGGACGCGGACACGGCGTTCCGTATCGCCGCGCGCCGCAACCGCCTGCTGGCGGCCTGGGCGGCCGAGAAGATGGGCCTCACGCCCGAGGAGACCCAGGCCTACACCAAGGAAGTGATCCAGTCCGACTTCGAGGAAGCCGGCGACGAAGACGTGATCCGCAAGGTTCTCGGTGACCTGACCGCGGCCGGGTGCGACATCGACGAGGCCGGCGTGCGCGCCGCGGTCGAGGAGAAGATGGTCGAGGCCAAGCGCCAGCTGATGGCCGGCAGCTAGGACTTGGTGCCATGGCCATGCCCGCCGCCGAGATCGAAGCCCTGATCCGGGCCGCGCTGCCCGACGCCGAGGTCGAGATCGAGGCGCTGGTCGACGACGGCGATCACTACCGCGCGCACGTCACCTCGGCCGCTTTCGCCGGCAAGACCCGCGTACAGCAGCACAAGATGGTCTACGAGGCGCTCGGCGGCCGCATGGGCGGCGAGCTCCATGCCTTGCAACTGGTCACTTCCGTTCCCAACTGATTCCCACCCCCACAAGCAGGCAGCTCCCGATGTCCGATACCCACGCCCGCATTGCCCAGATCGTCGAGAACAACGACGTCGTCCTGTTCATGAAGGGCACGCCGCTGTTCCCGCAGTGCGGCTTCTCGAGCCGGGCGGTGGCGATCCTCGATCACTGCGGAGTCGCCTACGAGAGTGTCGACGTGCTGCAGGACATGGAAATCCGGCAGGGCATCAAGGAGTTCTCCGACTGGCCGACGATCCCGCAACTCTACGTGAAGGGCGAGTTCATCGGCGGCAGCGACATCATGATGGAGATGTACGAGGCCGGCGAGCTGCAGCAGCTGCTCGCCGACCGGCAGGTCGCCCGGGCGAGCTGACCGCCGCCTGCGCGACGACCGGGAGGGGGCCGCACGGCCCCTTTTTCGTTTGTAGTTCCGGCCGTTTCATGGTCCTCTGTCGCCGCCCGGTGCCGGCGAGCCGGCCCGGACGAGCGGACGATACTGCGCGGAAAGGGGGAGCCGCATGACCATCGGCCAGATTCTCTCGGATACCTGGGATACCTTCAAGGGACGCTTCGGCACGCTGCTCGTGCTGTGGGCGATCTACTTCGGGATCACCATCGTACTGTTCATCGTGATGTCGATGGCCATGGGCGCCGCAAGCGTCGCGAGCCTGGCGGCGCTGAGCGCCGACGATCCGTTTTCAACAGGCGGATCGCTCGCCGCGCTCGGCGGAGTGGTCGTCTTCGTCGTGCTGTTCTACCTCGTCTACCTGCTCGTCATGATGGCGCAGTACGCGTCGATGATCGTCGCGGCCTCGCCGGCCCGACGGGTGGATTTCAGCGAGGCGCTCGGCAGCGGATGGCGCGCTGCACCACCGCTGCTGCTGCTGATGGTCATGCTGATCGCGGTGTACTTTGCCGTGTCGCTGGCGGCCGGCGGCATCGTCGGCGCGCTTGCGCAATCGGGCGAGGGAGCCGTGGGCCTGCTCGGGCTGCTGCTGCTCCCGCTGCTCGTCTGGCTGGGCTGCCGGCTGGCTCCGCTGTTTGCCATCGTGGCGGTCGACGGGGTGCGCAATCCGTTCAAGGCGATCGCCCGCTCGTGGCACCTTACGCGGGGCCACGCGCTGACGATCTTCGGCGCCTCGCTGGCCTTCATGGTCCTCCTGCTGCTGGTCTGCGGCGTGCTGCTGCTGCCGTCCCTTGGCCTGCTCCTGGGGCCCGGAGGCCAGGCCGCGGGGCCCGACGAGATCGGCCAGGCGCTCGGCAGCTTCGCATTGCTGATGCTCGCGTTGCTGGCCATCAGCGCGCTGTTCACCATGAGCTACAGCGCGTTCCTGGCTGTGCTTCACGCGCGCCTGCGCGACGGCGCCGGCGAGGGGGCGGCCGAGGCCTTCGCCTGAGGCTCAGAGCGCCCGCAGCACGCCCGCCGGCCGCGCCCGCAGCAGCGGCAGCGAAGCGCCGAGCGCGAACGCCAGCACCAGCGCGATTCCCGCGCCGAGCACAGCCAGCACGCGCGGCCAGTCGGGCATCCACTCGAACTCGAACAGCTCGACGATGACCAGCCACGCGGTCGCGCCGCCCAGCCCCAGTGCCACCAGCGCGAGCAGTGCGGCGAGCAGGCCGAACTCGGCCAGCTGCAGCATCAGCAGCTGCCGCGTGCTCGCACCCAGCACGCGCAGGATCACCGTGTCGTAGATTCGCGCCGCGCGCGCCGCGGCGATCGCTCCCAGCAGCACCGCAATTCCCGCGAGCACCGCTACCGAAGCGGCGGCAAGGATCGCCAGCGAGACCTGGTCGAGGATCGTCCGCGCCTGCGTCAGCAGCGGCCCGACCTCGATCACCGAGCTCGACGGGAACGCGCGCACCAGGCTCCGCAGCAGCCCTCCGGCCGGCTGCCCGGGCGGCAGCTCGATCGTCGCGGCGAGGTTGTGCGGAGCATCGGCGATCGCATTGGGCGAGAACACCAGCACGTAGTTGAAGCCCATGCTCTCCCAGTCGATCCGCCTGAGGTTGGCGACCCGCGCCTGGCGCTCGACCCCGAGCAGGCCGAAAGTCAGGTAGTCGCCGATGCGGATTCCAGCCGCCTGCGCGAGATCGGCATCGATCGAGACCAGCGGCTCGCCGTCGTAGCCCGCCGGCCACCACTCGCCGGCGACCAGCGAGTTCCCCTCGGGCAGCATCTCGGCATAGGTCAGCCCGCGCTCGCCGCTCAGCGCCCAGGCGCCTTCGGGCAGTTCGTCGAGTTCGGCGACCACGGTCGGGTTGTCTCTCGGTCCGTAGGCGAGGATCGCCCCGCGCAGCGTCGGCACCGCCTCGATCTGGGCTCCCGGGGCCTGGCGCCCGACTTCGTCGCGGAACTCGTCGAGCCGGTCGCGCGGGATGTCGAGCACGAAGTAGTCGGGCGCTATCGACGGGACCGAGCGCTGGATATTGGCCGAAAGGCTCGTCTGCACCGCCGCCAGCAGCACGAACGCGGCGAGCCCGAAGCCGAGCGCGGTGACCAGCGACCCGGTCGCCGAGCCGGGCCGGTGGATGTTGGCCAGCGCCGCACGCGCGATCGCATCCGACGGCCGCGGCACGCGCGCCGCCAGCGTGCGGATCGCCCGCCCGAGCCCCCACAGCAGCAGCAGGATCACCGCGGCGCCGCCGAGGAAGGTCGCGCTCAGCCCCGGCTGCGGCGAGCCGACCAGCGCCAGCGCGGCGATCCCGGCCAGCCCGAGCGAAACCGGCAGCACCGCCCCGCGCCAGGCGCGCGCCAGCGGCGCCACACGCGAGCGCATCAGTGCCATCGCCGGATAGTGCCGCGCGTGCATCACCGGCGGCGCGGCGAAGACCAGCGCCACCAGCATCCCGAACAGCGCCGCCCGCAGCAGCGCGGCCGGATCGAACACCAGCCCGCTTCGCACCGGGAGCAGATCGCCGAGCGCCGACGCCAGCAGCGGCGTCACCAGCACGCCGGCAACCAGCCCGGCGAGCGCGCCCGCGACCGCCGCCGCGCCGATCTGCAGCGCGTAGATCCTCAGGATGTCCCCGCTCGTCGCGCCGAGGATCTTGAGCGTGGCGATGCTCGCGCGGCGCGCCTCGAGATACGAGGCGACCCCGCCGCCGATGCCGATCCCGGCGATCACCAGCGCGGCGAGCCCGACCAGCGTCAGGAACTCGCCCATTCGCCCGACGAAGCGCTCGGCTCCGGGAGACGCGCGGTCGCGCGTGCGGATGTCGTAACCGGCGCCGGGGAAAGCCCCGGTCAGCGCCTCCTCGACTTCCTCGGGGTCGGCATCGCGCTCGAACCGCACCCGGGTCTTCGACTGGTACATCGCCCCCGGCGCGGTCAGCCCGGCGGTGGCCGGAAACTCGAGCGGGACGATCACCGTCTGGCCGAGCTGGAAGCCCTCGCTCAGCCGGTCGGGTTCCTCGTCGATCACCCCGCCGACGACGAGCTCCCCGGTGCCGACCCGAAACCGGTCGCCCGGCCCGATGCCGAGCCGCTCGGCCGCGCCTTCGGCAATCCACGCCTGCCCGGCGGGCGGGGCGCCGACCTGGCGGCCGTCGGCCAGCGTCAGCTCGCCGTAGAGCGGCCAGCTGGCATCGACTGCCTTGAGCTCGATCGGCGTCGCGGCCTCGCCTGCGCTCGCCATCGCCTGCATCCGCAGCCCCGGCGACAGCGTGCCGTAGCGGGCGAGGAACTCGCTTTCGTTGTCGTTCAGCGGCCGCTGCCACAGCTCGACCTCGAGGTCGCCGCCGAGGATCGTCCGCCCCTGCGCGTCGAGCTCACCGCGGATCGCCGAGGTCAGCGACCCGATCGCCGCCAGTGCGCCGACCCCGAGGAACAGGCACACCAGCAGCAGCCTGAGGCCGCGGAACCGCCGGTGCAGGTCGCGCCGGGCGATTCGCCATGCGGCCGGCCACGAAAGCCGCGTCATGCCGCGCTGTCGCTCACGATCCGCCCGTCGGCCAGCGTCACCACGCGGTCGCAGTGCTCGGCGAGCGCCTCGTCGTGGGTGATCATCACCAGCGTCGCGCCGGTCTCGGCGCGGCGGGCGAAGAGCAGCTCGATGATGTCGTGGCCGGTCTTCGCGTCGAGGTTGCCGGTCGGCTCGTCGGCGAAGATGAGCGCCGGACGCGGCGCGATCGCGCGGGCAATGGCGACGCGCTGCTGCTCGCCGCCGGACAGCTGCGCCGGGTAGTGCGTCAGCCGGTGCCCGAGGCCGACCGCCTCGAGCTCGGCCGCCGCCCGCGCCCAGGCATCGGGCTGGCCGGCCAGTTCGAGCGGGGTGGCGACGTTCTCCTGCGCGGTCATCGTCGGCAGCAGGTGGAACGCCTGCAGCACGATGCCGATGCGCCCGCGCCGCGCCCGTGCCAGCGCGTCCTCGTCGAGAGTCTCGAAGTCCGCGCCGGCAACATGGACCGTGCCGCTGGTCGCGCGCTCGAGACCCGAGAGCACCGCCATCAGCGAACTCTTGCCCGAGCCCGAGGGGCCGAGCAGCGCCAGCGTCTCGCCGGTAGCGACGGTGAGGTCGATGCCGCGGAGGATCTCGACCGCCGCGTCGCCTTCGCCGAGAGTGAGCCTGAGATCGCGCGCGACGATCGCGGGAGGACTTGTCACCCTCCCGGGATGGCATAGGGATTGGTCGCGAACAAGGAGGCTTGCGTAATGAAATGTCGCGGGTTGTCGGTGCTGCTGCCGGCCCTGGTCCTGGCCGCCTGCAACGACGCGGCCGAAGCGCCCGCAGTCCCCGAGGCGACCGCCCCGACAGCCTCGGCCGAGCCTGCGCCCGTCCCCACCGGTCCCGAGCGCCGCATTCTCGCGTTCGGCGACAGCCTGTTCGCCGGCTACGGGCTCGAGGAGGGCGAGGGCTATCCCGACGTGCTCGAGGCCGCACTGCGACGGCGGGGGATCAACGCGCACGTGATCGACGCGGGCGTTTCGGGCGACACCACCGCCGCCGGGCGGCAGCGGCTCGGCTTCGTCCTCGATAGCCAGCCAGGCCCGCCCGACCTCGCGATCGTCGAGCTCGGCGGCAACGATCTCCTCCGCGGCATCTCGCCGGCCGAGACCCGCGAGAACCTCGCCGCGATCCTCACCGAGCTGCAGCGGCGGCGCATCCCCGTGCTGCTGATGGGCATGCGCGCCCCGCCCAACCTCGGCGCAGCCTACGTCGCCGAGTTCGACGGCCTCTACCCGGCCCTCGCCCGCGAGTTCGGTGCCGCGCTGGTCCCGTTCCTGCTCGAACCGGTCTACGACAACCCCGAACTGATCCAGCCCGACCGCATCCACCCGACCGCCGAAGGCATCGAGGCGATGGTCGCGGCGACCGTCGACGACGTCGAGCGGGCGCTGCCGGACGAGTAGGCAAGGGCAGCTGCGCAGACCTGACCCGGAAAAGAGGGACTGTCCCCGACTTGTCCGGAAAAGAGGGACTGTCCCCGATTTGTCGCACCGCCCCCTTCCCCCTTGATGGGGGAGGATGGCGAAGCTTGCTCGCGAAGCGAGTTGGCGCAGCCTGGATGGGGATGAAGGCACGGCGTTCGCCCCGGAGCGCACCTCATCCCGCGCGCTCCACCGCCCCGCCGCTGACCCGCCACACCGACGCCTCGCCCGCGATCTCGGCGAACGGCGCGAGCTCGGTCCCCGTCAGCCACGCCTGCGCTCCGCCCGCGCGCAGCCGCTCGAACAGCGCGCCCCGGCGCACGGGATCGAGATGCGCCGCGACCTCGTCGAGCAGCAGCACTCCCGGCCGCCCCGCCGCGGCGAGCCCGGCATGCGCCAGCGTGATCGCGATCAGCAGCGCCTTCTGCTCGCCGGTCGAGCACTGCGCGGCGGGCATCCCCGTCCACGCATGGGCGACCTCGAGCTCGTCGCGATGCGGACCGGTCAGCGTGCGCTGCGCCGCTCGGTCGCGCCGGCGCTGCGCGGCAAGCTCCGCCGCCAGCGCTTCGGCCTCCAGCGGCCCGCCGGGAACGTAACTCAGGACAGGGCGCGCGAACGGATCGTCGGGCAGCGCGACGAGCTCGGCGGAAAGCCGCTCGACCAGCGCCGCGCGCCCCTGCGCCAGCGCCGCGCCGGCCCCGGCGAGCTGCGCCTCGACCGAGGCCAGCCATTGCGGGTCGGGCTCGGCCTCGCCCGCGAGCAGCCGGTTGCGCTCGCGCAGCGCCGCCTCGTAGCGCGAGGCGTGCCGCGCGTGCAGCGGGTCGAGCGCCACCGCCAGCCGATCGATGTACCGCCGCCGCGCGGCGGCGCCGTCGGCGAACAGGCCGTCCATCGCCGGGGTCAGCCAGCCGACCGCGAGCCACTCGGCGAGCGCCAGTGCGCTGGCCTCGGCGCCGTTGACCTGGACCACGCGCCGCCCGGGCCGGCCCGCCAGGGTGCCGGTCCCGAGCATCACCGCCTCGCGCCCGTCGCCGCAGTCGAGCGCGGCGCTGACCGAGAATCCACCGGGCCCGTCGGCGCGCGCCACCTCGGCGAGCGGCGCCCGTCGCAGTCCGCGCCCCGGCGCCAGCAGCGACAGCGCCTCGAGCACGTTGGTCTTGCCGGCGCCGTTCTCGCCGACCAGCAGGTTGACCCGCGCGCTGCCGTCGAGGCGGCTCGCGGCATGGTTGCGGAAGTGGGAAAGGGTGATCCGGTCGAGCGCCATCGGCCGCCCCGGTTTAGGGGAAACGCTGCCGATTGCCACTCCCCGCAGTGCCGCCGAAACTTGGGGAAATTTCCCAACCCGTGGCAGGGTCAATTTGGGGATCTTTCGCCCCGATGAACGAGAAATGGCGGAAATGCGAGGGTTTCCGCAATTTGGCACGCCCCCTGCAATAGACCTGGCATCGGCGGAAAGGGCCGCCGGGACATTCGAAGGGGTTACACAGATGCAGTTTTCGTCGTTCGCTCGTCACGCGCTCGCAGTGGTCGGTGCGGTGTTCATCAGCGGCCTGCTGATGGTCAACAGCCTCGCCGTGCAGGCGCACGAAGTTCACTCGGTCGTGGGGATCCTCGCATGAGCCCGCTCGACCGCCGCCCGGCCGGCGGCACGCCGGCCGGCTTCCACCTCGACCGCCACAACGGCAAGATCTTCGGCGTCTGCTCCGGGATCGCCAACTACACGAACGTCGATCCGCTGATCGTCCGGCTGGTGTTCCTCGCCGGCACGGTGTTCGGCTTCGGCAGCTTCGTCCTGATCTACCTCGCCATCGCGCTGCTGGCCGACTGAGTTCGGCCAGCGCGCCCCGCGCTCAGCGCGCCTTCGCAAACGGCGAGAAGTCGGTTGCGGTATCGAACACGTCGACACCTTCACGCCGCTTGAGGAACCCGACCACCGAATAGGTCACCGGCGTCAGCACCGCTTCCCATGCCGACTTGATCGCCCACTGCGACAGCACGACCTGCCACAATTGCTCGACAGGCCAGCCGGCGAGCCCCCAGAACGCCACCGGATAGAAGATCAGGCTGTCGAGGCCCTGACCGACCACCGTCGAGCCGATCGTCCGGGCCCACAGCAGCCGTCCCCCGGTCCACACCTTCATCCGCGCGAGCACGAAGCTGTTGGCGAACTCGCCAGCCCAGAACGCGGCCATCGAGGCCGCGACGATCCGCCAGGTGTTGCCGAAGACCTGCTCGTAGGCCTGCTGTCCGTCCCACCCCTCCGCCGCCGGCAGCGCGACCACCACCCAGGCCATCAGCGCCATGAACGCGAGCGCGACGAATCCCGTCCAGATCACCCGCCGGGCATGGGCATAGCCGTAGACCTCGGTCAGCACGTCGCCGATGATGTAGCTGACCGGGAAGAACAGCACGCCGGCCCCGAACGCCCACTCCCGGCCGCCCGGCAGCGTGACGTAGCTCGGCTTGGATGCCCCGATCAGGTTCGACAGCAGCAGGATCGCGACGAACGCGGCCATCACGTAGGGGAAGTAGCGGAACTGCGCCGTCGCGACGGCTTCGCCCTCGAGTTTGCGCGGTTCCCCCATGCCGGTTGCCTATCGTGTTTTGCGACGCGCGCAAAGCACGCTAATGACCCGCGCGACGCGCCCGTAGTTCAACTGGATAGAGCACGAGCCTTCTAAGCTTGGAGTTGCAGGTTCGAATCCTGCCGGGCGCGCCAATCTTGCACAAGCTGCGCTGGGCCAGCCTAAAGAACGTCTTGGCACGCG
>CALCBC010000016.1 GCA_937898525.1 uncultured Sphingomonadales bacterium | reverse complement strand
GTGGCGGAGACGGAGGGATTCGAACCCTCGATACGGGTAATCCCCGTATGGCGGTTTAGCAAACCGCTGGTTTCAGCCACTCACCCACGTCTCCGGTTTGCGGCGGCGGGCGGGCTATAACGGGGTGCCCCCATCGCGGCAAGGGGCCTCGCCCGAGGGTTTCGGGGGGCTTCGGAACGCGGCTCGACTCGACTCGCCGCAAAACCGACTCAGCTGGCCGCGCGTTCATTGCCGCTTCAGGCGCGGAGGATTCTTGTTCACGGCGGACAGGCCTGTTTCTTGCTCTTGGCCCTCGGGGAACCGGAGATGATGATCGAATTCGCCGCTCGTTGCCGCCGTCGCGCCTTCGGCGTCGCGCTCGCGCTGGCGGCCGCGTGTGCCGGCGCGCCACTCGCTGCGCAGGGCATCCAGACGATCGATCCCGATACGGCGATCGACGCCGACCTGGCTGGCCCGCAGCCGGTCCCGGCCCCGGCCCCGGTCCCGGCTGCGCCCTCGCCCTCTATCGACTACGACAGCGGTGTGGACAGCTGGAGTACGCCTCCGGCCGAGACTCCGGTGGAAACCGTGAGCGCTGCCGTCCCGGGCGCCGAGGTCGCGGCGTCGGATGAGACGACCTACAAGAAGGACGACCTGATCGGTGCGGCCGAGGGCCTTTTCGGCAAGGGCGCCGAAGGCCTCGCGCGGCTGATCGAGGACGTGCTCGCCAAGCAGGGCGAGCCCAACGGCTACATCGTCGGGCGCGAGGCCGGGGCCGCTTTCGTGCTCGGCGCGCGCTACGGTTCGGGCACGCTGTACCACAAGATCGAGGGGCAGCGGCCGGTCTACTGGACCGGACCGTCGGTCGGGTTCGATGCGGGTGCCAACGCCGGCAACACTTTCGTGCTGGTCTACAACCTCTACGACACCGAGGAGCTCTACGAGCGCTATCCGGCGGGCGAGGGCACGGCCTACTTCGTCGGCGGGTTCAACGCCTCGTACCTGCGCAAGGGCGACGTGGTGCTGATCCCGATCCGCGTCGGCGCGGGGCTGCGGCTCGGGGTCAACGCGGGCTACATGAAGTTCTCCAAGAACCAGCGCTGGCTGCCATTCTAGCGAGCGCGGCGAAGACCGGGATCGCGCCGCCAACACTGCCCGTCATCCGGGCCAAGGCCGGGATCTCGTCCCGCAAGCCCGGCATGAATGGCATGCGGTCCCGGCTTTCGCCGGGATGACGGTTGAGGAATTGGGACGCATTGCCCCTTGCCCGCGGGGCCCTCGCTTGGCATGGGCGCGCCGCCATGCTCGAACGCCTTGAACAACAGCCGCCCGACGCGCTGCTCGCGCTGATCAAGCTCCACGACGCCGATCCGCGCGGCGACAAGATCGACCTCGGCGTCGGCGTCTACCGTACCGGCGAGGGCGAGACGCCGGTGTTCGGCGCGATCAAGGCGGCCGAGCGGAAGCTGGTCGAGGAGCAGGATTCGAAGGCCTACCTCGGGCCCGAGGGCGACATGGGCTTCGTCCATGCGCTGATGCCCTATGTGTTCGGCGGCGAGGATCCGACGCGCGGCGGGCGGATCGAGGGGATGCAGACTCCGGGCGGCACCGGCGGGGTGCGCCTCGCGCTGGCGCTGGCCAGGCGGGCCGGCGTCAAGCGCGTGCTGATGGGCACGCCGAGCTGGCCGAACCACGCGCAGATCGTCGCCGACCTCGAACTCGAGCTGGTCACGTTCGATCATGCGACGGCCGACGGCTCGGCCAACCTCGCCGCGCTCGAGGCGGCGCTCGCCGGGGCCGGCGAAGGCGACGCGGTGCTGTTGCACGGCTGTTGCCACAACCCGACCGGGATCGACTATTCGAACGACCAGTGGGACGCGATCGCCGCGATCCTCGCCGAGAAGCCGGTGCTGCCGATCGTCGACCTCGCCTACCAGGGCCTCGGCCTCGGGCTGGATGAGGATGCCTGCGGCGTGCGCAAGTTGGTTGCAGCCGTGCCCGAGGCGCTGATCGCCTATTCGTGCGACAAGAACTTCGGCCTCTACCGCGACCGCGTCGGCGCGCTCTACATCTACGCGCGCGACGCCGAGCAGCTTGCTCGCGCGCTGTCGAACGGGCACGCCTTGGCGCGTTCGGCCTGGTCGATGCCGCCAGACCACGGCGCCGCCGCGGTGCGGCTGGTGCTGGCCGATCCCGCGCTGACCGCGCAGTGGCTCGACGAACTCGACCAGATGCGCACGCGCATCCGCCAGGTCCGTGCGGCGCTCGGCGAGGCCGGGGCGGCAGGCGCTCTCGACCTGACGCCGTTCGCGCGCCAGCACGGCATGTTCGCGATGCTGCCGCTGTCGAAGGAGCAGATCCAGGCGCTGCGCCAGGACCACGCGATCTACATGGCCGGCTCGGGTCGGATCAACGTCGCCGGGCTGACGACGGGCAACCTGCCCAAGTTCGTCGCCGCGCTGGCCGACGTGACCGCGCCGGTCGCGGCCTGAGCATGGACCGCCAGCCGGTCCTCGAAGGGGAGCGGCTGCTGCTGAGGCCGCTCACCGAAGCCGACTGGGAGGCGCTCTATGCGGTCGCTTCCGACCGCGAGCTGTGGGCCGTGCATCCGTCGCACGACCGCTGGCAGGAGCCGGTGTTCCGCGCGTTCTTCGACGACGCGCTGGCCAAGGGCGGCGCGCTGGCGATCGTCGACAAGGCGACGGGCAAGGTGATCGGCTCGTCGCGGTTCCAGGTTTGCGACCGCGAAGAAGAGCAGGGTGCGCTCGAGATCGGCTGGAGCTTCATCGCCCGGGAATACTGGGGCAAGGGGTACAACGCGGAGTTCAAGCAGCTGATGCTCGAGCACGCGTTCCGCTGGGTCGACCGCGTGGTGTTCCGCGTCGGCGCCGACAACGTGATCTCGCGCAAGGCGATGGCGAATATCGGCGGCCGACTGACCGGTGCGAGCTACTGGGAGGACCGCGCCGGTCGCCCGGTCGAGCACGTCGTGTACGAGATCACGCGCGAGAGCTTCGCCGCAGGGCCGCTGGCGCGATAAGCTGGACCCAGCTCAGCTCCGCAGGCTCTCCAGCCGCTTCAGGTAGCGCGCCACGGTATCGATTTCGAGGTTGACCTCGGACCCCTGCGCAAGTTCGCCGAGCGTGGTCACCTCGGAAGTGTGAGGGATCAGGTTGAGGCCGAAGTCGACACTACCGTCGGGGCGGTCGGCGACCTCGTTGACGGTCAGCGAGACCCCGTCGACAGCGATCGAGCCCTTGGAGGCGATGAACGGGGCGAGCTCGGCCGGGGCGCGTACGGTCAGGCGGGTCGAGGCGCCCTCGGGCTGCCAGTCGGCGATGAGGCCGACCCCGTCGACATGGCCCGAGACGATATGGCCGCCAAGCTCGTCGCCGACCCTGAGCGACGGCTCGAGGTTCACGCGCCGGCCCTCGCTCCACATTCCCTCGGCCGTACGGCTGACGGTCTCGGCCGAGACGTCGACCGCGAACCACGCGGCTCCCGGTTCGCCGCCGCGCTCGACGACCGTCAGGCACACGCCCGAGCAGGCGATCGAGGCGCCGATCGCGATCGTTTCGGGATCGAACGGGCAGGCGATGCGCACCCGGAGGTCGCCACGCTGATCGACGCTCTCGATCGTGCCGACGGCGGTGACGATGCCGGTGAACATTCAGGCTCCCTCGGGTTCGTCCGGGGTGTAGACTTCGAGCGTATCGCTGCCAAGCCGGTGACGGTCGGCGAGCCGCCAGCCGCGGGGGACTCCGTCGGATGTCGGGTCGCGGAACGCGGCGATGCCTTCGCCGAACTCGGCGGGCGAGCGGTAGAGCAGCAGGCGGTCGACCAGCCCGGCGGCGAGCAGCGCGTCGGCGGTCGTCGCGCCGCCTTCGGCGAACAGGTACTGGGCCTCGAGGCTGCGGATTTCCTCGGGCTCGCGCAGCGCGGTCCAGCCCTCGGGGACGCTTCCGCCGGTCAGGACGAAGCGCCGTGGACTCAGGTGCTCGAGCCCGGGCAGGCGCACGTCGAGCCGCGGCGCATCGGCCCGTAACGTGCCGCCGCCGACGAGGATCGCGTCGTGTCGCGCGCGTTCGCGGTGGACGTGCCCGCGGGCCGCTTCACCGGTGATCCACTTGCTGGTCCCGTCGGGGCGGGCGACGAACCCGTCGGCGGTGACGGCGAGCTTGAGCGTCACGAACGGCCGCCCGAGAGTCCGTCGCGCGAGATAGCCGGCCAGTCCGGCGCCGCAGATCGCGTCGTTCGCGACTCGCACGTCGATGCCCTGCGCGCACAGAAGCTCGACGCCCTTGCCTGCCGTGCGCGGGTCGGGATCCGAAACGCCGACGACAGCGCGGGCGATGCCGGCCTCGGCCAGCAGGTCGGCGCAGGCGGGGCCCCGTTCGCTGCGGTGGGCGCAGGGCTCGAGAGTGACGTAGAGCGTGGCGCCGCGTGCTGCCTCTCCGGCCTGCGTCAGCGCCACGGCCTCGGCGTGCGGGCGCCCGCCGGGCCGGGTCCACCCGCGGCCGACAACGATCCCGTCGCGGACGAGGATCGCGCCGACGGCAGGATTGGGCCGGCTCAGCGGCCGGGCGCGTTCCCCTAGGCAGGCCGCCGTAGCCAGCCAGCGTGCGTCGTCGCGCTCACTCACCCGCGGCCTGGGTGGCTTTCGGAGACGGCGATGCGGCCGGTTCGGGATCGTCGCTGTACTGCCGCTCGAGTTCGTCGACGTCGAAGCCCATCGCCCGACCGAGTGCGCGGGCGCGCTCCCGCCGCTCCTCCCTGCGCGCCTCTTCCTGTGCCTGGAGCGCTTCCTTGCGCTTCTGGTTCTCGATGTTCGAGGCGATGATCTCCTCGTCGGTGCGGTCGGGACGGAAGGTCGTGATCCAGGTGATCTCGGGCGGCCGCGGCTGGACCCGCTCGCTGTCGGGGATCATCACGACCATCAGCGCGAAAGTCGCCGCAACCGACACGCCGAGAATGCGCCAGCGGTACGGGTTCGGCCGCCGCCACTCGTGGACGAGATCCTCGATCGCGCCCCGCGGCGAAATTCGGCGCCAGAAGCTCATGGCCGCGAAGATAGGCGCAAGTCGGCCCGATCACCACCCCGCGCGCGGGCACGGCTCAGAAATAGTCGACGCGGATGCTGCCGCGGACATTCCCGTCGCTTGCCTGCTTGCTCGAGATGTGCGCGCCGAAGGCGCACTCGAGCTCGCGTCCGCATCGAGCGCAGGCCTTCAGCCGAACGCGGCGTAGAGCCCGCGGCCTTCGCGGCGCAGCCACTCGTCAGCCGCGGCGAGGTTGCCTTCGAACAGGTCGCCGAGCAGCGCGCGGAATGCCGGCGAATGGTCGAAGTGGACGAGGTGCGCGACCTCGTGGGCGACGACGGAGCGGCGCACGAAGTCGGGGGCCTGCACAAGCCGCCAGTTGACGCGGATGCAGCGGCCGCGCTCGCGCGGGCCCGAGCAGCTGCCCCAGCGGCGCTGCGCGCGCGACAGCCGCAGCGCGGGCAGCTCGAGCCCGGCGCGCCCGCAGTAGTCGGCAAGGTCCTCGCTCATGATCCTGAGGGCCTCGGCCTCGAGCCAGCGGCGAAGCCGCCCCGCGACCGTCTCGGCCGGTCCGCCGAGGCGGATTTCGCCTGCAGTCGCAGCCGGCCTTCTCGGCCACTGCGGATCCCAGGCGATCGCCAGCCGCTCACCGCGATAGGCGAGCGTGCCGCCCGGTGTCGGCGGCGAGGGGGGCGGGATCGCGGCGAGCTGGCTTTCGAGCCAGTCGGTGCGGCTCCTGACGAATGCCAGCGCGTCGAGCGTGCGGCCCCAGCGCGGCAGCGTGATCCTGACCTCGCTGCCATCGGGCGCGAGCCGCATCGTCAGGCGCGTCGCGCGCGGGTGGCGGCGGATCGCCAGCGGCAGCTCGCGCCCGCCGACGGTGACCGTCGGCTCCTCGTCCCGCCGGCGCCGCAACCAGTCGATCATTCCTCCACCGCCCATTCGACGATGTGGTGCTCGAGCGGCCCGGCCTCGTTCTCGCCGACGACGCGCCCGGCAACGCTGATCCCGGCGTGGATCATCGCCTCGGGGCTTCCGGTCAGCAGCGGATGCCAGTCAGGCAGGGGCTTGCCCTCGGCACGGCGACGATAGGCACAGGTCGGCGGCAGCCACGGCACCTCGCTGACCAGCTTCGGCGTCAGCCGCAGGCAGTCGGGCACGAAGGCCTTGCGGTGGCGATAGTCGGAGCAGCGCGCGGTCGCGTGATCGAGCAGCCGGCAGGCGACGTTGGTCTCTACGATCGCGCCGGTTTCCTCGTCCTCGAGCTTGTGCAGGCAGCAGCGGCCGCAGCCGTCGCACAGCGCTTCCCACTCGTCGCGCCCGAGAGCCTCGAGCGGCAGCTCCCAGAAGCGCTCCCTCAGCTCACCCATTTCTCGAGTTCCGCGGCGACCGCCTCCTTGCTCGTCTCGACGGGGAGCAGGGCGATCGGTTCCCCCTGGCGGCCCATCAGGTAGCCGGCACGGCTATGGTCCATCAGGTAGCTGTCGTTGCCCGCATCCTCGCCCTTGGCGTAGTAGACCGCGAAGGCTTTCGCCGCCTGGTCGACCTGCTCGGCACTGCCGGTCAGCCCGAGCAGGTCGGCCGAGAACGCGGCGGTGAACTGGCCGATCTTCTCCGGCGTGTCGCGCGCCGGGTCGATGGTGATGAAAATCGGCTGGACTTGCGCCGCGAGCTCCGGCTTCGCCTGCTTGAACGCGGCGTAGCCCTGCATCATGCGCTGCACGTCGTAAGGACAGACGTCCGGACAATAGGCGTAGCCGAAGTAGACCATCCGGTACTTGCCGTCGAAGTCGCTCCAGCGCACGGTGCGGCCGGTGCTGTCGACCAGCTCGAATGGCCCGCCTATCTCGGCGCCGGCCAGCGGCGGTTCCCCGGTTCCCGAGGCGGTGCCGCAGGCGGAGAGCAGGGAGACGGCGAGGCTGGCGGCGAGCAGGCGGGCAAGGGTGGACATGGCGCCGAGGTTCATGCTCTGCTAACGCGCGGGCGGCAAGGGTCGAGTCCGGCAGGGGCACCCCTTTCCGCAGCATTGTTCGAGGAGGAGTTCGCGTGAACGGCGGCAGGTTGCGGTACTGGGCCGCGTGCGGGACAATGGCGATCGGTCTGGCGCTCGGCGCGCCGGCGGCGGGCCAGGTCTATTCGGACGGCTACAAGTTCCTCGAAGCGGTCGACGACAAGGACATTACCGAGGTCGAGCGACTGCTCGGCAAGCCCGGGACCACCGTGATCAACGCTCGCGACGTGACCACCGGGCGCACGGGCCTGCACATCGCTGCCGCGCGGCGCGACATCGTCTGGCTGGTCTACCTCGCCAACAAGGGCGCCAATCCCAACATCGCCGACAATCGCGGCATCACCCCGCTGATGGTCGCGAGCCAGATCGGCTTCCTCGAAGGGGTCGAAGCGCTGATCAAGGCGGGCGCCCGGGTCGACACCCCCAACGAGGCCGGCGAGACGCCACTCATCTCCGCGGTCCACCGCCGCGACACGCAGATGATGCGCGTGCTGCTGCAGGCGGGCGCCGATCCCGACCGGGCCGACAATTCGGGTCGCTCGGCGCGGGAATACGCCGCGCTCGAGGGCCGCAACGGGCCGCTGCTCGCCGAGATCGAGCGCAGCGCGCGCTCGGCCGGCGGCCGCAAGTCCGACGAAGTCTACGGGCCGAGCTTTTGACCGAGGCGCTCGCCAGCGACGAGCGCACGCTCGACGAGCTGCG
The DNA here is from genome assembly GCA_937898525.1 of uncultured Sphingomonadales bacterium. Lineage (GTDB taxonomy): Bacteria > Pseudomonadota > Alphaproteobacteria > Sphingomonadales > Sphingomonadaceae > Croceibacterium_A. The sequence goes on along the minus strand of CALCBC010000016.1, from coordinate 15,577 downwards.
GCTCGCGCTCGCGCCGGAGATCGCTCGCGCGGCGGTGTTCGACGGGTGGAACGACAAGGCGCTGGCGCAGGCCGCGGCGACCGCCGGGGTCGATCCCGCCGTTGCGCGGCTGGCGTTCCCGGGCGGGGCGATGGACATGATCGCTGCCTGGATCGAGGGCACCGACGCGAAGATGGTCGCGGCGTTCGGCGGCGGCGCGCTCGAGGGGCTCAAGGTGCGCGAACGCATCCGCACCCTGCTGCAATTCCGCCTCGACGCGATCGCCGGGATGGAGGAAGCGCTGCGCCGCGCGCTGGCGATCCAGGCGATGCCGCAGAACCTCGGGCGCACGATGCAGCTCGGCTGGCGCAGCGCCGACCGGATGTGGCGTCTCGCCGGCGATACCGCGACCGATTACAACCACTACACCAAGCGCGCGATCCTGATGGGCATCTACAGCGCCACGCTCGCCGTGTGGGTCGAGGACGAGAGCGAAGACAAGGTCGAGACTCGCGCCTTCCTTGACCGGCGGATCGAGGGCGTGATGAAGTTCGAGAAGGCCAAGGCACAGCTGTTGCGACGGGGTGAGGGCTTCGATGTTGCGCGGTTCCTCGGGCGATTGCGGTATCCGGCGAAGTAGAAGTCAGGCGGGAGGCAGCAGGCAGAGGCAGCAGTTTGTTGCCGAGATTCGAGCCTGTCCCCTATTGCCTGACAACCTGAACAGGTTCGTCTGCTGTCTGCTGACTCCTAATGCGAACCAGTTGCAATTGATCCTCCCATCCGGCAGAGCGCCCGCGTGACGGATTCCACCACGCTCGACCTTCTTCCCCCGCGGCGCCCGGCCCAGATCGTCGCGGTCGACTGGAACGCCCTGGCCGAAGACGAGGCCAAGCGGCTCCACGCGCTCGGGATCGAGGAGGGCGCGCAGGTCGCCGTGGCCCATCGCGGGATCTTCACGGGACGCGACCCGCTGGCGATCGAGATCGGCCGCATGACCGTGGCGATTCGCCGCAGCCATGCGCGGGCGATGACGGTGGCGCCGCGATGAGCCGGCTGCGCACCGCTGCGCTCGTCGGCAACCCCAATTCGGGCAAGAGCGCGCTGTTCAACGCACTGACCGGTGCGCGGCAGAAGATCGCCAACTATCCGGGCGTCACCGTCGAGCGGAAGGCCGGGCGGATGGTGTTGCCCTCGGGTGAGCCGGTCGAGCTCGTCGACCTGCCCGGGTCCTACTCGCTCGACCCGGCGAGTCCCGACGAGGAAGTGACCCGCAAGGTCGTGCTCGGCGAATTCCCGGGCGAGGCCCGGCCCGAAGTGCTCATCATCGTGCTCGACGCGGCGAACCTCGAGCAGCACCTGGTGTTTGCGCAGGAGTTGATCGAGCTCGGCCGGCCGGTCGTCGTCGCGCTCAACATGATCGACCTCGCCGAGCGCGACGGGCTGGTGCTCGATCCGAAGGCGCTCGAGCGCTCGCTCGGCGTGCCGGTGATCCCGACTGTCGCCGTGCGCCGCCGTGGGCTCGACGCGCTGCGCGAGGCCGTTGCCGCAGCCGAGACGCAGGCCGAGCGCGACCCCAAGGCGCACCCGCGGCAGCATCTGACGCTGCCCGAGCGCCGGCTTGCCGCGCGTCACATGGCGCAGGGCGCGATCGTCAGCGAGACCGCCGCCCATCGTCTCCACGCGCGGCTCGACCGCGTGCTGCTGCACCCGTGGCTCGGCCCGCCGATCCTGTTCGCGCTGCTGTTCGTGATCTTCCAGGCCGTCTTCGCCTGGGCCGAGCCGTTCGTCGCCGCGATCGAGGGCGGGATCGGCGCGCTGATCGACCTCGCCAACGCGAACCTGCCGGCCGGCCTGTTGCGCGACCTGCTGACCCAGGGGGTGCTCTCGGGGGTCGGCTCGGTGGTGGTATTCCTGCCGCAGATCGTCATCCTGTTCGCCTTCATCCTGGTGATGGAGCAGTCCGGTTACATGGCCCGCGCCGCGTTCATCATGGACCGGCTGATGGCCGGTGTCGGCCTCTCGGGCCGCAGTTTCATCCCGCTGCTGTCGAGCTTCGCCTGCGCGATTCCCGGGATCATGGCGACGCGCGCGATCGGCGATCCCAAGGACCGGCTGACGACGATCCTGATCGCCCCGCTGATGACCTGCTCGGCGCGGTTGCCGGTCTACGCGGTGATCATCGGTGCGTTCATCCCGGCGCGGACGGTGGGCTGGGGCATCGGCCTGCAGGGGCTGGTGCTGTTCGCGCTCTACGTCGCCGGAATTATCGGCGCGATGGCCGCCGCGCTGGTGCTGCGGCGGACAGTGACCAAGGGTACCGCCTCGGGCTTCATCATGGAGCTGCCCAAGTACCAGTGGCCGCCGCTGCGCGACCTCGCGATCGGCCTGTGGCAGCGCGCCTGGGTGTTCCTGCGCCGCGCGGGCACGATCATCTTCACGGTGACGGTCGTGCTGTGGGTGCTGCTGAGCTTCCCGCAGGCGGCGCCGGGAGAGAGCCAGTCCGAGGCGAGCATCGCCGGCCACATTGCCAGCGGGCTCGAGGTCGTGGTCGAGCCGATCGGCTTCAACCACGAGATCGCGCTGGCGCTGATCCCGGCGATGGCCGCGCGCGAGGTCGCCGTGTCGTCGCTGGCGACGACCTATGCGATCGACGCCGAGGACGAAGAGGAAGCGGCCGAAGGGCTGATCCCCAAGCTCCAGGCCGGCTGGACGCTGCCGACGGCGCTCGCCTTCCTCGCCTGGTTCGTGTTCGCTCCGCAGTGCCTGTCGACGATCGCGGTCGCCCGGCGCGAGACCAACGGGTGGAAATGGCCGCTGTTCATGATGGCCTACCTGTTCGCGCTGGCGTACATCTTTGCCGGCCTGACCTACTGGATCGCGGTCGCGCTCGGGCTTTAGCTCCGCTTCGGGGGTAATTCGGGAAATCCCGTTGCGGGAGGGACCGGGGGCGGCCTACATCGGGGCGGAATCACCGGCCGGCGGGCATCGCCGGCCCCAGCCGCGCGAGAGGACGAAAATGGCGGGCAGCCTCAACAAAGTCATGCTGATCGGCAACCTTGGCGCCGATCCCGAGATTCGCTCGTTCCAGAACGGCGGCAAGGTCGCCAACCTCAGGATCGCGACGTCCGAGACCTGGAAGGACCGCAACACCGGCGAGCGCCAGGAACGCACCGAGTGGCACAATGTGGCGATCTATTCCGAAGGCCTCGTCGGCGTGGTCGAGCGCTACCTGCGCAAGGGCTCGAAGGTCTACGTCGAGGGCCAGCTGCAGACCCGCAAGTGGCAGGACCAGTCGGGCAACGACCGCTACACGACCGAGGTCGTGATCCGCGGCATGAACGGCACGCTGACAATGCTCGACGGCGCACAGGGCGGCGGCTCGCGCGGCGGCGGCGGAGACTGGGACCAGGGCGGCGGCGGTGGTCGCGGCGGTTCGTCGGGCGGCGGCTCGAGCTGGAACCAGGGAGGGGGCTCCTCGGGCGGGATCGCCGACGATCTCGACGACGATATCCCGTTCTAGGGGCCGTCGAGGAGCTGTTGTTCAATCCCTGGCGCGAGGCGCACTAGTCCTTCTTGAGCGCTGCCAAGGCGGCGAACGGCCCGGCCGCGCCTTCGTCAAGCAGCCCGGCCTCCTTCCGTACCTTCTCGGCATCGGGCCCGACCGCGTAGGGATCGATTGCCAGCGCGAGCGTCTGCGCGACGGCCTCGCCGAGGTCGAAGCCGTGATCGTCGAACTCGATCTCGTCGAGCTCGTCCGCCTCGAGCTCGACCTCTTCCTCGGTTACGGGCGCGGACGGGACGAAGCGCAGCGCGATCGGCTCGTCGATCTCGACCGGCAGGTCTTCGCCCGAGACCGCGCAGCTCTGCACAATCGCCGCGCGCAGCCGCCCGGAGGCCGCGACCGCCTCGCCATCGGGCGTCAGCGTCACTTCGGCCTCGAGCCGGTCGATCGAGACCAGGCCGAAACGGGCGGCCAGCGCGGCGCGCTCCTCGGCGCTCGCGGACAGCGCGAGCGGCGCGGTGGGCAGGTGCCGCGCGTCGATCGGGCGCGAGAACTCGGGCGCAGTCACAGCGAGATTCCCCCGGCGAGGAGCGTCCGGCTGTCGAGCGCCGCGACGTGGTCGTCGAACGCCTGCAGCCGCGCGGCGAGTGCCTCGGGACCGCGCCCCTCCTGCATCGTCACGTTGCGCGCGAGCGCGGCCTCGAGTGCGCGGCGGTCGCGGGCCGCCCGCGCCTCGCGCAGCGCCCCGAGCCGGCCGCCCAGCACCGAGACCAGCTTGCCGACCTTCTTGCCCACGACCATGTCGCCCACGCCGCTCTCGCGCAGCTGGCCGTCCATGTCTTCGACGAACAGCTCGGTCAGCAGCACCGCCTCGCGCGCGTGTACACGGTCGCGCTCGAACCGCAGCAGCACGATCGCCAGGATCGCAGTAATCATGTCGAACCGCCCGCTCACCGTGTCGGCCACGCCGTCGTCGCGGTAGAATGCCGGGTCGCGCGACAGTTCGACAATCCGGTGCCACAGCGGCCGCAGCGCCTCGCGCGGGTCAGGCTCCGCAGGCCGGGAGCGGAACAGGCGGGCAAGGAACGACATCCGGCAGGCGTACCCCATTAATCGGCTATTCAATCCGCGCTGCCCATGCGGCATTGCACGGCGGCGCGCCAGCCCGTAAGGCTCGCCACCGATATTAGGCTTAGGCGCGGGCTTGGCAATTCGTCCGCACGGATGACGCGGAAAGGCGGGGCATGACGGCTTGGTTGCGGATCGGGGCGATGGCCGGCGCGGCGCTGATGGCGTCGGGCTGCGTCCAGATCCAGAACCATCGCGGCTATCTCGCCGACGAGGTCCTGCTGCAGTCGGTCCAGCCGGGCGTCGACAACCGTCAGTCGGTCGAGCGCACGCTCGGCCGCCCGAGCTTCGTCAGCCAGTTTGGCGAGCCGGTCTGGTACTACGTTTCGAGCAGCACGACCCAGCGGCCGTTCCACCAGCCGCGTATTACCGGTCATACCGTGCTTGCGGTTCGCTTCGATGCCAGCGGCAACGTCGCCTCGATCGAGCGCACCGGTCTCGAGCGGGTCGCGCGCATCAATCCCGAGAACGACGAGACACCGACTCTCGGCCGCGAGCGCAGCTTCTTCGAGGACCTGTTCGGCAACATCGGCCAGGTCGGCGCCGGCGTGCCTGCCGGCGGAGGCTGACGCTTCCGGGGTAGGTCTGTCGACAACAGGACGCGCTTGACCGTTCGACAAGCTCGCGGGGAGCGGGATTGGGTTCTCGCGGCGTCCGGAGCCGCTGACCTTTCACCCGCGTCCGCTCGTCCTGAGCTTGCCGAAGGACAGCCCCCCGGGACCTCGCCATGGACTGCCCCGCTCGTCCAACAGGGGGCATTGAAGCGCTACGGCAAGTCGCCCATATCCGGGCCATGGACGAGCTGACGGCCCGCCACGGCCTCCCTCAGTGGCACGGCACCACCATCATCGGCGTCAGGAAGGGCGGCAAGACCGTCATCGCCGGTGACGGGCAGGTTTCGATGGGCAACACGGTGATGAAGCCCAACGCGCGCAAGGTTCGCCGGATCGGCGAGGACGGCAATGTGATCGCCGGGTTCGCCGGCGCCACGGCCGACGCCTTCACGTTGTTCGAGCGGCTCGAGCGCAAGCTCGAGCAGTATCGCGGCCAGCTGATGCGCGCCGCGGTCGAGCTGGCCAAGGACTGGCGGACCGACAAGTACCTGCGCAACCTCGAGGCGCTGATGATCGTTGCCGACAAGGACGCGATGCTGGTGCTGACCGGTAACGGCGACGTGCTCGAGCCCGAGGGCGGGATCGCCGCGATCGGCTCGGGCGGCAACTACGCGCTGTCGGCCGCGAAGGCGCTGACGGACTACGAGGACGATCCCGAAAAGATCGCTCGCCGCGCGATGCAGGTCGCGGCGGAGATCTGCGTCTTCACCAACGACCGCGTGACGGTCGAGACCATCTAGCTCCCCTCCCGCTTGCGGGAGGGGCCGGGGGTGGGCCAGTCAGCCCATCTCCACACTCACCCACCCCTAACCCCTCCCGCAAGCGGGAGGGGGGACTGAGAACAGAATGAACGACCACCTCACTCCCAAAGCCATCGTCAAGGCCCTCGACGAGCACATCATCGGCCAGGCCGAGGCCAAGCGCGCGGTCGCCGTGGCGCTGCGCAACCGCTGGCGTCGCCAGCGCCTTTCCCCCGAGTTGCGCGACGAGGTCACGCCGAAGAACATCCTGATGATCGGCCCGACCGGTTGCGGCAAGACCGAGATCAGCCGGCGTCTGGCGAAGCTGGCGGACGCGCCGTTCGTCAAGGTCGAGGCGACCAAGTTCACCGAGGTCGGCTACGTCGGCCGCGACGTCGAGCAGATCGCCCGCGACCTCGCCGAGGAAGCGATCCGGCTCGAGAAGGAGCGGCGCCGCGAGGCCGTGCGCGAGGCGGCGAGCAAGGCGGCGATGGACCGGTTGCTCAAGGCCCTCGTCGGCGAAAGCGCCAGCGAGGCCACCCGCGAGAGCTTCCGCCAGCGGATCGTCGAGAACGCGATGAACGACGTCGAGGTCGAGATCGAGCTCGAGGACTCGCCGACGATGCCGTTCGATCTTCCCGGCGGCAACGTCGGCATGATCAACCTCAGCGAGATGATGAACAAGGCGATGGGCCGCCACAACCTCAAGCGCCGCAAGCTCAAGGTGCCCGACGCCTGGGACAAGCTGGTCGACGAGGAAGCCGAGAAGCGCATGGACCAGGACGACGTCGCCCGGGTCGCGCTGGCCAATGCCGAGGCCAACGGCATCGTGTTCCTTGACGAGATCGACAAGATCGCCGTGAGCGACGTGCGCGGCGGTTCGGTCAGCCGCGAGGGCGTGCAGCGCGACCTGCTGCCGCTGATCGAGGGCACTACGGTCGCCACCAAGTACGGCCCGATGAAGACCGACCACGTCCTGTTCATCGGCTCGGGTGCGTTCCACGTTGCCAAGCCGTCGGACATGTTGCCGGAACTGCAGGGCCGCCTGCCGATCCGCGTCGAGCTCAAGGCACTGACCGAGGAGGATTTCGTCTCCATCCTCAGCGACACGCGCGCCAATCTCGTCGAGCAGTACAAGGCGCTGCTCGCCACCGAGAAGGTCGAGATCGAGGTCACCCCGGAGGCCATCCGCGAGATCGCGAAGATCGCCGCTCAGGTCAACGAGACGGTCGAGAACATTGGCGCCCGCCGCCTGCAGACGGTGATGGAGAAGGTGTTCGAGGACCTGAGCTTCGAGGCCGAGGAGCGCGAGGGCCAAACCGTGACGATCGACGCCGGCTACGTGCGCGAGCGGCTCGCCGGCCTCGCGCAGGACGCCGATCTCAGCAAATACGTCCTCTAGCTCGCGGAACGTCGGCATCGGCCGCGGCGTTCACCGTCTCAACGGAGGATGCCCATGACCGACGCAACCGAGCTCTATGCGATCGAGGAAGGTTTCTGGCTCGCGGGCCGCGAGCACTTCCTCGAGTCCGTCGATGCCGAGTGTCTGCTGGCCTTTCCGCAGCCGGGGCAGATGCACGGCGTCTACAAGCGCGAGGACATAGCTGTGACGGCGTCGGTGCCAGGCCGCTGGCGCGACCTGCAGATGAACAACCGCCAGCTGCACCGGCCGTTCGCCGACGTCGCGATCCTGAGCTACCGTGCCGACGTGATACGCGCCGACGGCGAACCCTACTCGGTGCTGATCGGCTCGGGCTACGTCCGGCGTACCGACGGGTGGAAGCTCACGTTCCACCAGCACTCGCCGGTCGAATAGCCGCTCACCCGCACCAGGCGCACCAGAACCAGCTCGGCGGGCGGAACGCGGTGATCACGCGGCCGGCGGCGATCACGCCGATCCAGCAGGCGAGCGAGACGCCGGCGAAGAGCCGCGCGGCTGACGAAGCGTTCTCGTCGGGACCGAGCCGCTTCAGTTCGCGCGCGGCGGTCAGGTAGAACAGCACCATGTTGAGCCCGGCGAGCGCGAGCAGCGCCATCTTCACCTGCCACGCGGGATTGTAGAGGTACTGGTCGGGCGAGGTGACGACGAACATCAGCCCGCTCGCCGCCGACAGCGCGAAGCCGAGCACGCCGAACGGCACCAGCCGATGCATCGCCGGGATCGACAGGCCGCGCCCGAGACCGAGCAGCCTGAGGTCGAACATCCCCACTGTGCCCATCAGCAGGCACAGCCCGATGAAGTGGATGATCTCGGCGATCGGCCAGCCCCACGCCGAGTACATCAGGTCGTAGATGCCGCTGTCGATCGCCCAGACGACGATGCCGACCGGGTCGAACAGCGGATCGGCGGGCAGGCCGCTCACCACTCGAGGTCCGTCGTGAGCAGCATGGTGTTGGTGTAGAGCAGCAGCTTGCCGCTCGCGACGCCGCCGAGCCATAGCACCAGCGAAGCCGCAGCGGCCCAGCGCGCGCCGCGAGGGACCGCTGCGCCGCGCGCCGCGGCCGGGAATGCCGTGCGCGCGATTGTCCGGACCAGCAGAGCCGCGCCGACCAGGCAGGCGAACTTGAGCGCGAAGATCCAGTTGGTCAGAGCCTTGGCCGGGTAGCCGACGAGCAGGCCCAGTCCGGACACGATCGCAAGGCCCGCGCCGATCCCCATGACCGGGACGAACATGCGGAACCGCTCGAGCCTGGCGCCCGAGCCGACCCCGAGCACCCTGAGGCCGATCGCGATCCCGCCGCCGACAAGGAAGGCCATGCCCCAGGCATGGCCGATCAGCAATACGAAATAGGCGTAGAAGTCTTCCCGCACGAACACGGAAAGGCGCGTCTGCTCGATCCACGCGAGTGCGGACATTGAAACCCCCGGCGCTTGCGTAACAGAGGGCGGGGGGCGAGGCGAGGGGCTCTAGCTTCCCTGCAGGAACCAGTAGCGGGTGTGACAGGCCTGGCAGGCCGCATCGATGCCGAACGCGAGATCGGCGGTCCTGGCCGCGTCGCGAGCTCTTGCCGCCTCGGCCAACGCGGCCCCCTGCGCGGCCATGTCGGCCGAAACCGCGCGGAAGCCGGCGGGATCGGAATCGATCATCGCCTGGATCTGCTCTCTCGTGGCGACGCCCGGAGGCACTTCGCCTGAAACCAGGTCGGGCCCGCCGGCGACGATGATCTCGGCCTCGGCCATGCGCCGGCCGTAAATCTCGAGCATCCGCGCCGCTTCTTCGATGCGGCCCCAGCCCTCGGCGTCGAGCAAGGCCGGATCGAGCCCGCCCTCGTCGTCCATCGCTGCGTTGGTCACTTCCCAGATTGCCAGCGCTGCCGGGTTGACCCCGTCGACCATCGCCTGGCGCGTGTGCAACGGCTCGCCGGTGTCGGCGAGCGCCGTGGCGGTGAACAACCCTGCGGCGGCGAAGAGGAAGGCAGTCTTGCTCATCGGCTGCAGGCTAGCGACTGGCAGGATCCGGACCCATTCGTAATCTCCCCAGCCCGAAGGGCGAGGTTACTCAGGATACCAGAATACTGCGTGGCACGCCTCGCAGAAGGCATCGGTCCCGCCGATCATGTCTCCGGCCGCCACGGCGTCCCGCGCGCGGGCGGCGAGGGCGATGTGGTCGGCGTGCTCGGCCAGCGCGCGCGCCATCTGCCGGAATGCGGCCGGGTCGCGGTCGAGGTGCTTCTGCACCGCGGCCATCGTGATCTCGCCTTCGTCGACCTCGCTGTTGTCGGGCGCCGCGGCGATGAACGCCTCGGCCGCGGCCATGTCGCGGCTCGCCGCGGCGAGGCGGTCGGCCGCCTCGGCGATTGCGGTCCACTTGGCCTCGTCCATCTGGGCAGGATCGATCGCACCCTCGTCGTCGAGCGCGTTGTTGCTGACGTCCCAGATCTCCAGCATCGCGGGGTTGACCCGCTGCTGCATCGCTGCGCGGACATCGAAGGCGGCGGACTGGGCGAGCGCCCCGGCGGCGAACAGCGCGAGGGCTCCCGAAGCGAGGAGAACGGACGGCCTGATCATGCGAACCTCTTTATGAGTGACCGGACGAACGCCGCCTTGATCGTGCTCAAGCGGCCGCGCGGCTTGTGCGCCTACTCGGCCGCTTCGTCCAGCGCCTGCTCGCGCTCGGCGAGCTGGCGGTTCCACATCTCGGCATAGAGACCGTCGCGCCGCAGCAGCTCGACGTGGCTCCCGCTTTCGGCGAGCCGCCCGTGCTCGAGCACGAAGATCGTGTCCGCGTCGGCGATCGTCGACAGCCGGTGAGCGATGGCGAGCGAAGTACGGTGCTGCGACACGCGCCGCAGCGTCTGCAGGATGTCCTGCTCGGTGCGTGTGTCGAGCGCGCTGGTGGCTTCGTCGAGCAGCAGGATCGGTGGGTTCTTCAGCAGCGTGCGAGCGATCGCCACGCGCTGCTTCTCGCCACCCGACAGCTTGAGCCCGCGCTCGCCGACCTCGGTCTCGAACCCCTGCGGCAGCCGTTCGATGAACGGCAGGATCGCCGCGTCGCGCGCTGCGGCGGCGACATCTTCCTGGCTCGCCCCGTCGCGACCGTAGGCGATGTTGTAGCCGATCGTGTCGTTGAACAGCACCGAGTCCTGCGGGACGATGCCGATATGCGCGCGCAGGCTCTCCTGGGTGACCTCGCTGATGTCCTGCCCGTCGATCAGGATGCGGCCTTCCCACGGGTCGTAGAAACGGAACAGCAGCCGTCCGATGGTCGACTTGCCCGCGCCCGAGGGCCCGACGATCGCGACGTGCGCGCCCGCCGGGACCTCGAACGACAGCCCGTGGAGGATCTCGCGGTCGCGGTCGTAGCCGAACACCACATCCTCGAACACCACCGTCGGCCGGCGGACGACCAGCGTCGGCGCGCCGGGCTTATCCTTCACCTCAACTTCGGTGTCGATCAGCCGGAACATCGCGGCCATGTCGACGAGCCCCTGGCGGATGGTCCGGTAGACCCAGCCAAGCATGTCGAGCGGGCGGAAAAGCTGCATCAGGAAAGTGTTGATCAGCACCAGGTCGCCGACCGAAAGCCGGCCCTGGCTCCACCCCCAGACGGTGAAAGCCATCGCCCCGCCCATCATCAGGTTCATGATCGCCGCCTGCGCGATGTTGAGCAGGCCGAGCGAGTTCTCGCTCTTGATCGCCGCCTCGGCATAGGCGCGGGCGGCCTGGCCGTAGCGTTCGCGCTCGCGCGCCTCGGCGCCGAAGTACTTGACCGTCTCGTAGTTGAGCAGCGAGTCGACGGCACGGGCGAGCGCCAGCCCGTCGAGGTCGTTCATCCGCGCGCGCAGCTTGGTCCGCCACTCGGTGATCGCGCGAGTCAGCCAGATGTACGAGACCACGGTCACCGCGGTCGCCAGCACGACCTCCCAGCCGAACTTGAAGTAGAAGATGCCGGCGACGACGACCATTTCGACTGCGGTCGGGGCGATGTTGAACAGCAGGAAGTAGATCATCGTGTTGATCGACTTCGAGCCGCGCTCGACGACCTTGGTCACCTCGCCGGTCCGCCGCGACAGGTGGAACCGCAGGCTCAGGTTGTGCAGCCGCGCGAACACGTCCTCGGTCAGCTGTCGCACCGCGTCCTGCCCGACGCGCTCGAACACGATGTTGCGTACGTTGTCGAACACCACGGTCGAGAAGCGCCCGGCCGCATAGGCGACGACGAGGGCCATCGCCACCCACACCGCCGGTTCGCCGCCTTCGGACATCGCGTCGACCGCGCCCGCGTAGGCGAACGGCAGCGTCAGCACGACCAGCTTGGCGACGACGACCAGCACCGCGGCGCCCGCGATGCGCCAGCGCAGGTCGGACCGCTCGCGCGGCCACAGGTAGGGCAGGAACCGGCGCACCGTGCCCCACCCGGCCCAGTCCTTCTCGCTCGTGCTAGCCCGCTCGCCTTCCGTCATGACGCACAAGTGGGAAGGCGCGGGGCCGCCGGCAACGAACAAATCCTTCGCGCGCGGCTAGCGGAAGGCCGAGAACGCTTCCCGTCCGGCGATGCGCGCCTGCGGCGGCAGGTCGAACAGCACGCGCCGGGTCTTGAAATCGATCGCCACGCGCCGGAACAGCTTGAGCTGTTCCATGCCGAGGATCAGCGCCGGCTCGTCGTCGAGCCCGAGCGCGGCGAAAGTCGGCGATTCGGCGAACATGATCGGGATGTTGTGCAGCCGCGCGCGGTCGATCTGCAGCTCCGCGCCGAGCTTGACCGCGCCGGTCATCTTGACCCCGTTGATATCGGTCAGCTCGGTCCGGCCGATGTTGCGCGAGTGGCGGAAGCGTCGCAGCAGCTCGAGGTTGCCGATGCTCCCCTGCGCGCCGCTGTCGACCACCACGGCGACGCGGATGCCGTCGAGCCGGGCATGGGTGATGATCAGCTGCCCGAGCCGCTGTCGTGCGCGCACGACGATCTCGTAGCCGCGGTTGCCGCCGAGGTCCTCGGCGTCGGCGACCGCGACCTGCCGGTTGACGAAATCGAGCAGCACGCGCTGGTCCTGCAGGCTGTCGAGCCCGAGGATTCCGTCGGCACCGCCGATGTGTGCGGTCTCCACCACGGGCGCGTTGCGGATGTAGAACATCCGGCTGCCCAGGGTAACGCCCTCGATCGGCGTGGTCTCGACCTGGCGGGCGCTGGCCAGGCCGACCAGCGTCGCCTGCGAACGGTCGAACAATGCCAGCCGCTCGGCGAGGTCGCGCGAGACGACCGTGGCCTGCGCGCCCGTGTCGAGCATGAAGCGGAACGGTCCTTCGCCATCGATCGTCACCGGCACGGTCATGCGCCGGTAGCGTTCCTGTTCGAGGTCGATGATGTCCACGTCGGGAACGGTTTCCGGCGCGGTCGTTTCCGGAACGGGCGCCGCCACGGCGGCCAGGGCGGCGAGCAGGGGCCAGGCCATCTCGTTCTCCCGCGCCGTTCACAGGTTCCGGCGCCGGCGCCAAGATACCACGCGCCCGGCGCAACGCCAAACGGCGCACGCTCCTGCCGTCACTCGGCGGGCTCGGGGCTCGGGGCGCGGCGATCGGCGACCAGGGCGACCAGTTCGAGCAGCGTTTCGCGCGATACCGCGTAGAGGATCGCCGCGTAGCTGAGCCCGCCGGCGATTACGAGCAGGACCAGCCGCGACCACTCGGGCAACGCGCCGAGTGCGGAATCGAGAGCGAACACGACGCCCGCCATGGCGGCGGCGGCGCCGATCCCGGGCGCGACCGCCGCACCGAGCTGCGCGGCGCCGATCCCGAGCAGGCCGCGCGCGCGCAGGAAAGTATAGAGCGGCATTACCGGGAACGCGACGAGCCAGGCCCAGGCGAGCCCGGTCGCGCCCCACTGCACGCCCGTGGCGAAGGCCGCAGGCATGACCAGCGCGCCGAGCAGCGAGGCTTCCATCGTGATCCGCGGGCGGCCGATCGCGGTCACCGCCGGGGCGAACAGCGTGTGCAGCGTCATCGCCGGCATCGCCAGGGCGATGATCGTCACCAGCGGCGCCATCGCCGCCCACTTGGCCCCGAGCACCACGACGACCGCTTCGGGAGCGACCACGGCGAGACCGAGATAGAGCGGGCAGGTCACCAGCATGATCAGCCGCACGGCCTTGAGGAACGCCGCGCTCAGCACCGGCAGGTTGTCCTGCAGCCGCGAGTAGGCCGGGAACGCGACCTCGTTGAGCGGCGGGACGAACTTCCACGCGACGATCGTCGTCAGGAACAGCGCCTCTGCATAGAGCCCGAGCTGGTGCGGCCCGAGCGAGCGCGAGGCGATGAACACGTCAGCGTGGGTGACGATCGTCCAGCCGAGGTGACTGAGGATCAGCACCAGCCCGAAGCGGAACATCCGCCCGGCTCCGGCGAAGCGGAAGCTCGGCCAGACGAAGAACCGCGCCGCCAGCATCAGTCCCACCGCGCGCGCCCAGAAATAGGCGATCGGCGCCCACACCAGTGTCCATACGCCGAGCCCGGCGAGCGCGCAGCCGAGCGCGACCGAGGCCGAGATCGTCGAGGCAGCGAGGTTGACCAGCGCCGGACGGCGGAAGTCGATCTCGCGCATCAGCAACACTTCGGGAAGTGCGATGAACGGCGTCGCGAGATAGATCAGAGCCTGGACCTGCAGCAGGTCGGCGATCTTCGGCTGGCGGTACCAGGCCGCTGCAGCGGGGGCGATGGCCAGCTGGATCAGCGCGATCCCGGCGTTGACCAGCAGCAGCATGCCGAACGCCTGACGCACCTTGAGCGCGTCGATCTCGCGGTCCTGAATCAGCGAACTGGCGAAACCGTAGCCGTTGAGGAAGCTGAGGAACGCGAGCACCACCTGGGTCATCGCGAACAGCCCGTAGTCCGACGGATCGAGGATTCGCACGACCGCAAGCGTCGAGGTCCAGGCGATGACCTGCGCGGCGATCTGGCTGCCCGAACGCCAGATGACCGCCTGGCGGACCGAGGAGGCGAGCGAGCCGCTCACAGCGGGATCACTCCGCCGAGCATCTCCAGTCCCCCGCGCGCTGCGGAGACACCGCGGTTGTCGGTCCCGAGCAGGCGAATCGGCGAATCGGCGAGGTACGGCGCGACGGCCCGGGCCACGTTACCGGGCATCCCTTCATCGACCACCCGGCATTCCCACTCCGCCAGCGTCCGCGCGCGCCGCGATTCGAGCGCCTCGCCGACGAAGTGCGCGACTGTGTGGACAGGCACGATCACCGCGACGCGCGGAGCGCTCGCCGGCTGGGCGGGGGCAGCATTCATGCGCGCGGGGTTAACCATGGCTCGATAACATTTGGTTTAGGCGAGGTCGTCCGCGCCGGTGCGGTGGCGGTCTCGCTTATCGGCGCCGCCCGCCTTTGCCCGGCGTGACGCGTGATTCGGACCCTGTCGGGCGGCTCCGACCGCTCCGGATGGGCCGCGAAACCAAGGATTTCTGCGGTTTTCCGGGCCCGCGCAACAAAATTGCAAAAAGGCGGTTGACCGAATCCGACGCCCTCCATATATGGCCCCTCACCGACGCGGCGCTGCCGGTTTTTCCGGCTCCGGCTGCAGCGGTCGCCAACTCAGGATGGACAGCCGGTCCCCCGGTGCAAATCGGGGATCGATCAGTTGTCCGCTTCTGCACGTTGGATGGCTCTTTGACATCGTTGGTTTTTGATGAAGGGACATGTGGGCGACGGCGCCCGGTCCGGGGAGCTCAAGGCTCCGGATACCGGTTACGGTAAGCCGATTGCCACATCCTTCCAGGCTCCACAGCCTGGTCGCGATGATGCATGTCCATTCGTATCCATTACGTTTGACAGTGCAGGTATCGGCTCCTTGAAGCTCATGCCTCGTAGGTCAGCGAATCCTTCGGCCAAAAGCTGGGGATCGTGCCTGCTTGGTGTGTGACACAAACTTGAGAGTTTGATCCTGGCTCAGAACGAACGCTGGCGGCATGCCTAACACATGCAAGTCGAACGAGACCTTCGGGTCTAGTGGCGCACGGGTGCGTAACGCGTGGGAACCTGCCCTTAGGTTCGGAATAACTCCCCGAAAGGGGAGCTAATACCGGATAATGTCTTCGGACCAAAGATTTATCGCCTTTGGATGGGCCCGCGTTGGATTAGCTAGTTGGTGGGGTAAAGGCCTACCAAGGCGACGATCC
>CALCBC010000015.1 GCA_937898525.1 uncultured Sphingomonadales bacterium | reverse complement strand
ACCTGTGACCTCTGCCTTCGGAGGGCAGCGCTCTATCCAGCTGAGCTACGGGTGCGGACCCGGGCGCGGTTAGCAACGCCGGGGGCCGAGGCCAAGCGATAATGCGGGGCGACCGCCCGATCGCTACATGCGGACCGGGAGCTGCTGCAGGGTGCTGCCGTCCGCGCGGGTGACGGTGACGTTGAACCCGCCGCGGCGCCCGTCGCGCAGCTTGTAGTAGGTCAGGTCGATCTTCTCGCCGGGGGTCAGCGAGCGCTTCGACCAGCCGGCGCGCGACAGGTGGTTCGGGCTCATGCCCTCGAACGCCCAGCGGTTGCCGGCCTCGTCGCGGACGTAGAGGAAGGTGTGCGGATTGGTCCACACCCAGCGCTCGACGGTGACGTTCTTCATCTCGGTCGAGGTGCCCCATTCGAACATCGCGGTCGAATGGTGCGCCGCCCCGGGGACGGCAAAGGCCGCGGCGAGCGCGGCTCCGGCGAAGACGAGGCGACGAAGGCTCCTGGGCATCTTGCTCTCCATTGGCCCGCCGCATACCGCTGGCGGACGCTTTGCGCCTTCTTGCCAGCAAAAGCCGGACAGAATCAACCCGCCGGCTTGACTTGCGCGGCGCTCACACCGCAATCTCGCTGCCGGAGAGTGAGGTCTGCTTGGCGGAGGGTTCGATGCATCGTTGGTCCGTATTCGCGCGCGCGCTGGCGGGCGCGGCCATGCTTGCCGCGGGCGCCACCACCGCCGCGCAGGAGACGGCGATTCCGCGGGCCGACGGCTACGCCGAGCTCGAGCAGCTGCCCGACTGGAGCGGCGTGTGGGCGCCCGACTGGTCGCTGCTGTTCAGCGCCGGCGGCGGACGCGAGCCGGTACAGCCCAAGCTGGAACCCGCCGCGCAGGCCCAGCTCGAAGCGTTTCGCGCGAAGCAGGCCGCCGAGGGCGTCGCGCAGGAGGCGCAGATCACCTGCCGCCCGCCGGGCATGCCCGGGATCATGCGCCAGCCCTATCCGATCGAGATCCTGTTCACCCCCGGGAGGGTGACGATCTTCGCCGAGACCTACAGCCAGGCGCGCCGCATCTACACCGACGGCCGCCCCCTGCCCGATGATCCTGACGACCTGTTCAACGGCACTTCGGTCGGCCGCTGGGACGGCGACACGCTGCTGGTCGAGACGGTCGGGTTCAACCCGCTGGTCGAGTACATTCCCGGCGTCGCGCACGGCCCGAACATGAAGATCAGCGAGCGGATCTGGCTCGAGCGCCCGGACGTGCTGCGGATCGAGACGACGATCACCGATCCCGGTGTTCTTGCCGAGCCGCTCGTGCAGCAGCTCGCCTACCGCCGCGAGCCCGAGTGGACGATCCGCGAATACGTCTGCGAGGAGAACAACCGGCTGACCGCGGGCGAGGGCGGGGCCAACATCGAGCTCGACCTCGAGTACGATCCCGACGACCCGTTCGGCCCGCCGCCCGGCAACCCGGACGCGGAGTAGGCCTGCCGTCCCCCCGGGCGCCGGGTAACCAATTCGCAATCCCGCAGCCGCTAACTTGCCGGGCGATGACCTTCGTCCCGCCTACCTTCACGCCCTCGACGGCTGGCGACGCGTGCGATGCCGTCCGGCGCTGGGAGGCGCTCGAGCAGGCTGCCGGCGTGGTCGCCGCGCTGGCCGCGGTCGAACCCGAGGCGCTCGCCGGCAGGGCCGACGAGCTCGAGGCCCGGTTCCGCCGCGCGGACCCGTGGCGCCGCGAACGTGCCGAGGCGGGAGTCGCCGACCTGACCGCAATCATGGAGCCCGGCCTTGCCGCGCTGCTCGCGGTCAATGCGCGCGGGGCCGACCCGCGCCCCGCTGCCGAAGCGCTGTGGCGCGAGTTCCTCGCCGCCCGCGCCGCCGTGCTCGCGCTGCTTCCTCCCGCAGCGGCCTAGCCGCGCCTGGCTCCCGGAGAAGCGCAGCGGGCGGGAGCCTCGAGGCCCCCGCCCGCGGTGTCTTGACGGATCCCGGAACGGAGAAGGGCGGAAGCCTTTCGGCTCCCGCCCCCTCCCGCACGGCCCGATGACCCTGTGATATCACCGGGCCGCCGAGATTCCGTGCGACTAGAAGTCGACCTTCGCGCCGAGGCGGAAGTAACGACCCATGATGTTCGGGCCGCCCCACGCGGGGTTGAAGCCGAACAGGCCGTAGGCCGCCGACGGGTCGAACTTCGGGCCGATGTCGAACACGTTCAGCACGTCGAGGTAGATCGTGAACTGATCGTTGATCGTGTGGCGCGCGTTGAAGTCGACGTTCCACTGCGCCGGCTGGGTGCAGTTCACCGGGGTGCCGTCTTCGTAGGTCACGGTCGACGCATGGTTGGCCGCGTTGAAGGCACAGTCGCCCTCGATGCCGCCGAAGTCGATCGACGCCGTGTCGTAGCCGTCGGTGTAGTACGCGGTCAGCGACAGCGTGGTGTCACCGATGTCGACCGAGTTCTGCCAGCTCGCGCGCCACTCGGGCGAACCCGAGCAGGACGTGATGTTGCAGGGGCTCAGCGTGCCCTCGTAGTTGAGGACGTCGCCCGCATCGGTCTCCAGCTTGTACTTCATCAGCCACGAGGCGTCGAAGATCGTCCGGAAGGTGATGTCCGGAGTGACCTCGAACTTGGCATTCACGCCGAAGTCGAGACCCGACACGGTCTGGCTGTCCTGGTTGGTGTACGAGCTCTGGATGAACCCGATCAGCGGCAGAGCGTTCGGGAACGCCGGGTCAGGCTGGCCCGGGATCACGGTGATACCCGGGATGTTCACCACGCCGTTGTTGGCATAGTACGCCGCCTCGGCCGCCGACGTGTCGGTCACGCCGGTGATCAGGCCATCGACCTTGATGTGCCAGAAGTCGACCGTGAAGCTGACGTTACGCATCGGCTCGACGATGATGCCGGCGGTGAAGGCTTCCGATTCCTCGGGCTCGAGGTCCGGATTGCCGACCTGCGTCAGACCCAGCGAGTACTGCCCGGAGGCGTAGGCGTTGTTGCCATGCGCCGCGCAGAACGCCGCGAAGGTCGTGCAGTTCACGGTGCGGGTCACGTAGCCCGTCGTCGGCAAGCCGAACGACTCGTTGAAGCTCGGGATACGGAAGCCCTGCGAGTAAGTGCCGCGGATCGCCACCTCGGGGATCGGCGTGAACTTCGCGCCGACCTTCGGCGAGAAGCTCGACTGACCCGTCGAGTAATCGTCGTAACGGCCCGAGAAGTTCAGCTCGAGCATGTCGACGACCGGAGCGTTGACTTCGAAGAAGCCCGACCAGACGCTGCGCGAACCCTTGGTGCCGACCGAGTTGATCGAGTAATAGCGATCATACTGGTTGCCCAGGGTGCCCGGGTTGCCGCTAGGCGCGTCGATCGACTCTTCGCGATAGACGCCGCCGACCGCGACCTGCAGCGGACCGCCCGGAAGCTCGAACAGTTCCTTGGCCAGCGTGCCCTGGACCTGCCAGAGCTTCGAGGTCGAGACGACGCTGTTGAGCGGGGAGATGTAATCCCACACGTCATCGCCGTTGGCCTCGAGATCCATCAGATTGAGCTGGCCGCGCGCCACCAGGTCCATGATCCGCTGCGGGATGTAGTAGTTGTCCTGATTGCGCTTGAGGCTCACCTCGGAAGCGGTGAAGCTCGCCGAGTAGTTCCAGTCGTCGCCGAACGAGCCGTCGATGCCGAGCACGCCGCGCAGCGTACGGGTGTCGGTGTCGACCGTGCGCCCGCGCGTCGAGCGGACGAACGCCTGGGCGGTCTGTCCGTCCGCCGCGTACGGGTTGTACGGGTTGAGCACGCCGTTGGTCGCGTCGCAGCCGGTGTCGAGACCCGTCGGGGTGCCGACGCCGGTGTTGCACACGTAGACCGGCAGCATGACGTTGTACGCCGCGACGCCGTTGTTCGGCGGGGTCGGCGTGCCGTTGAGGCCGAGCGGCGTGAACTGCGCGTGGGTCTTGGTGTTGTACCAGTTGACCATCGCGTAGACCTGCGCGCGGTCACCGACGTTGGCGGTGAACCGGCCCGAGAGGCCCATGCGCTCGATTTCCGGCTGCAGCATGATGAAGTCTTGCTGGAAGTCGACTTCGCAGACGCCGGCCAGCGGGGCGGTGCCCGAAGTGCCGATGTTGGTGTGCCGCGTGTAGCCGCGGCAGCCTGCCGCCGGGTTGAGGAACTCGAAGCGGCCCGCGCCGGTCATCGGGTTGTCCGCGCTGCCCGGACGCACCAGCGTCACGTTGGGAACGCTGATCAGGCCGTTGAAGAAGGCCGATTCGGGCGTCCAGCCGTTCCAGTTCAGGTTGGCCATGCAGCTGCTGCCGGTGTCGGAGCAGATGTCGGTCCAGTCGGCCGTGTTAAACGGATAGTCGCGGTCGCGCGCCCACAGGGCGTCCTGCTTCTGGTACTCGCCGCTGACGTAGAAGTTGAAACCCTGGTCGGACAGGTCGCCGTAGCCCCAGGTCGCGTCCACGCGCTGCTCGCCCGCGTCGCCTTCCTGCGAGATGCCGTACGAGGCATTGAGATGCAGGCCCTGGATTTCCTTCTTGGTGATCACGTTGATCACGCCGGCGATCGCGTCGGCGCCGTAGGTCGACGACGCACCGTCGCGCAGGATCTCGATCCGCTCGATGATGGCCTGCGGAATGGTGTTGAGGTCGACGAAGTTGCGCTGGCCGTCGTCGGCGAGCGGATAGGGCGCGATGCGCAGGCCGTCGGCGATCGACAGCGTCGACTGCACGGTCAGGCCGCGCAGCGCCGGCGCGTTGGCGCCCGAAGCGAAGTTGAAGCCGGTGTTCCAGCCCTGCTGGATGGTGCCCGCGTTGTTCGCCGGAATGCGCTGGATCGCCTCGGCGACGGTGTTGATGCCGCGCTCCGCCAGCGTCTCGGACGACAGCACGGTGACCGGCGACGGGGTTTCCGTGTCGGTGCGCGAGAACAGCGTGCCGGTAACGAGGATGACCTGGTCTTCTTCCTCTTCCGCGGCAGCTGCCGGGGCGGGGGTGTCCTGAGCGAATGCCGGTGCGCCAGTCAGCGCAACGGCCAGCGCGAACGAAGCCGCGCCTGCCCGGAGGGCAGTCAGAGTAGATTTTTGCATTGCAGTCCCTTTTCGCAATGGGGCACCTCTCGGCGCCGCATCCACCCGTAATCCAGCTGGTGAGGTCAACGAGGCCCAACAGAATCGGGCCGATCGCCACAGGCCGACCGGAGATGGATGCCCGTTCCTGCCGCATGCCCGCGGCGACCGCAAAGTTCTTGGTTGCAGAGGCAACAACTTTGCGTTGCGAGTGTAACCAAACCGCAACAGCACGGATTTCTACCTATAAACAATGGTTTAAAGGAAGCGCTGAAATTATGTTGCATTGGTAACTGGGCAAATTTCACGGAACGGCGACGATTTGACATAAACCCCGTGTGAGCGCCGCCCATCACGCAATTGACATTGTTCTTCATCTGTTCCACGCGGACGGCGATGGCCTCGACCCTGACCCAAAGCCCGTTGCCCGACGAGGCGCGCAAGGCACAGGACGTCGCCCGCGGCATCTGCCGGTTGCTCGCGCGCAACGATATCTGGATGCTCGCCGAGATGCCGCTCAGGAACGGCCGCCGCGCCGACCTGATGGGGATCGATCCCAAGGGCCAGGTGGTGATCGTCGAGATCAAGACCGCGCGTGCCGACCTGCTCGGCGACGGCAAGTGGCCCGACTATCTCGAATTCTGCGACCGCTTCTACTGGGGGCTTTCTCCGGAGCTCGACCGCTCGTGCCTGGAGCTGCCGGAGTTCCTGCCCGAGTGCTGCGGGGTGATCGTCGCCGACCGGTACGATGCGGAAATCGTTCGCCCGGCGCCGAGCCGACCGCTTGCCGCCGCGCGCCGGCGCGCCGAAGTCGAACGCCTTGCGCGCACCGCGCTGCGGCGCCAGCTCGTCGGGCTCGACCCGCACTGCGCGACCTGGGGCCAGGGCCACGGCTAGCACTGGCGATCGCGCGACGGCCGCGGCATAGTCGCGCGCATGGCCGCCGCCATCCTCGTCTCGGCCCTGGCGATGAGCGCGATCGTCGCGCTCCGCTACCTGCTGTCGAGCGGTCTGTTCGCCTGGCTGACCCGCCGGCTCCACCCTGGCCTCTATACCGGGCTCGACCTGCAAGTTCGCCGCGAGATCGGCTGGTCGCTGGCCTCCGCGGCGATCTACGGGGTGCCGGCAGGCATCGTCGCCTGGGGCTGGCAGCAGCACGGCTGGACGCTGATCTATACCGACCTCGCGGAATGGCCGCTGTGGTACCTGCCGCTGTCGCTGCTGCTCTATCTCGCCGCGCACGACACCTGGTTCTACTGGACTCATCGCCTGCTGCACCGGCCCGCGTGGTTCCGCGCCGCCCATGCCGTCCATCACGCGAGTCGCCCGCCGACCGCCTGGGCGGCAATGAGCTTCCATCCGCTCGAGGCCGTGACCGGCGCGGTGGTGATCCCGGCCCTGGTATTTCTCGTGCCGATCCATGTCGCGGTGCTCGGCCTCGTGCTCGCGATCATGACGCTGATGGGCGTCACCAACCACATGGGCTGGGAGATGCTTCCTCGCGCCTTCGTCCATTCCCGGCCGGGAAACTGGCTGATAACCGCTAGCCACCACCAGCGGCATCACGACGAGTACCAATGCAACTTCGGCCTCTATTTCCGGTTCTGGGATCGCCTGTGCGGCACAGATCGCGGCTTGTCCTCGCGCTTGGCGGACTGAGTCTCGCCGCGTTTCCGCTTGCCGCCGATGCCGGCGGGGGTGCCGCGGTGACGGTCGAAGTCACCGGGCTGCGCTCGACCGAAGGCGTCGTGCGGGCGTGCATGACGTCTCATCCGGACCGTTTCCCGCGCTGTCGCGGCGATGCCGATGCCTATGCCCTCGTCGTCCCGGCCGCCCCGCGGGTCACGCTCGAGTTCGCCGACGTCAGGCCGGGCCGCTATGCAATCGCGCTGCTCCACGACGAGAACGGCAACGGCAAGGCCGACCGGGCGCTCAGCCTGATGCCGCGCGAGGGCTACGGCTTCTCGCGCGATGCGCCGGTGCGGATGGGGCCACCGAGATTCGATCAGGCGGCGTTCGAGGTCGGCACCGCGAGCGTGCGGCAGACGATCCGGATGCGCTACATGCTTTGACGCCACGGCTGCGTGGTGGCGTCACTTCGGGCACGGCTTCGGCATGGCGCAACTTCACGGTTAATTTACTATGTTGCGCCGATATGGCCCGACCGAGGAGACCTAGGGGGCTTATTTCGCATGGACACGATGCGCGGCAATTTCGGGTCGCTCGCCGAATCCGACAGTTACGATCCGGCGGAGGACGAACCCGTGCGCGAAACGCCCCCGGCGACCATCGGTCAGGACGAACGGCGCATGCAGGTGCGCGCCTACAACCACTGGGCGAGCCTGCTCGGCAACCGCAACTTTCCCGCCATCGAGGACCTCGAGCCAGAGAACCTGCCGGATTTCGGCCCCTACAGCGTGCTGCTCGACTTCTCCTCGGGCATCGAGAACCCTGGCATCGCCTTTCTCGGCGAGCGCCTTGCGGTCGAATGCGACGTCGAAGACTGTGAGCTGAACACGCTGGCCGACGTGCCCAGCCGCTCGCTGCTGAGCCGGATCACCGATCACTACATGCAGATCCTCGCCAACCAGGCGCCGATCGGGTTCGAGGCGGAATTCGTCAACCAGCGCGGCAAGACGATCGCCTATCGCGGCATCCTGCTGCCCTATTCGAGCGACGACGACACGATCGACTTCATCTACGGCGTGATCAACTGGAAGGAGCTCGCCGACGCCGAGACGGCCGACGAGCTGCTGCTCGAGATCGACCAGGCGCTGCAGCCCCGGCTGACGCCAGCGCCCGGTCCGGTGGCGGATGGCGAGCTGACCGACTGGGCCGACGGCCCGGGCACCGAGCCCTCCGCCGACGCCCTCGCCGCTGCTGGCAACGAGACCCTGGCGAGTGACGGCGCCGCCCCTTCTCTCGAGGTCGAGCCGCACGAGGACGGGGGCCTGCCGATGCCGAGCTTCGGCATGAGCGACGAGGACGACGGGTTCTCCGCCCGGGACGAAGACGACGACGAGGAAGACGAGAAGGGGCCGCGCTTCGGCTCGCTGCTGAAGATGCAGATCCAGGTCCCGCAGGCGCCGCTCGACCTGAGCGCGTACATGCCCGACGGCTCCTTCGACCAACCCTTCGAAGTCCTGCCCGACGAAGGGACCGACGCTGGGCCCGACGCGTGCACCGCGCCGGCCGAGGAGCCTGCCGCCCTCGCCGTCGAGACGGAATTGGCAGCCCAAGACGAGGCCGCCACGAGGCCACAGGCATCGGCCGCGACCGAAGACGGAGGAGTTGCCGCCGAGTTCGGCACGAGGGAGATCGGCCTGCCCGAGCTCGACTCGTCGCGAAGGGCACTGGGCGACTGGCTCGCCGAGGCCCGCGAGATGGCGATCGCCGCGCGCGGCAGCGAGGAACGGACCCGCGAGGCGCTCTACGAGGCGATCGGCCGGGCCTACGACTTCTCGCTGGCCGCGCGCGAGCAGCCCGAGGAGTTCGACGAGCTGCTCGCCGATTCCGGCCTGACGATGCAGGAGCGGGCGCCGATGACGCCGGTCGTCAAGCTCGTGTTCGGCGCCGACTACGACAAGACCCGCGTCACCGAATATGCGACCGCGCTGATGCACGCCCACCGCCTCAACCTGCCTCGCGGCACGCTGGCGGAGTTCCTGTGCCGTGCCGAAGGCGGGCTCAAGGGCGTGGTCAAGGCCGAGCGCCGACTGCGCCGCGAAGAAGCCGGCAAAGCCGTCGAACCGGCCGACGCACCGCGCCATGCGATCGCGCGCAAGCTTCGCGAGCTGCCGCCGCAGCCGTTCGACACGCTGCCGGCCGAGGGCAACGAGTTCGCGCTGGTGATGATCCGCCGCACCGACGAAGACGGAGTGGTCATGCTCGGCGAAGTGCCGGAGGACCTCACCCTGGT
Source organism: uncultured Sphingomonadales bacterium (assembly GCA_937898525.1). Lineage (GTDB taxonomy): Bacteria > Pseudomonadota > Alphaproteobacteria > Sphingomonadales > Sphingomonadaceae > Croceibacterium_A. Next base: position 143,652 of record CALCBC010000015.1, on the reverse strand, counting down.
GGAGCGCGCCGCGCGCCGTCTGCTGGGCTGACCCGCCCCGAGCGGGCCGTGCGGATGCGCGGCGACCGGGTCAGGCGACTCTCTTCAGTTCCGGTTCAGGCCGCAATGCGCTAGCGATGGCGCGATGCGACCCGTTGCCAGAGTCCTTGCCCGGCTGCTCGCGGTTATCGCGCTGGTGGGGATCGTTGCCCAGCCGGTCGCCGCGCAGTCGATCCTGCGCGACGCCGAGACCGAGGCCCTGCTCCAGGACCTGATGGCGCCGCTGGTCGAGGCGGCCGGGATGCCGCGAGGGTCGGTCGAGGTGGTGCTGGTTCACGACCCGTCGATCAATGCCTTCGTCGCCGGCGGGCAGCGGGTCTACGTGCACTCGGGGCTGATCAACGCCGCGGATACCGCGAACGAAGTCCAGGGCGTGCTCGCGCACGAGCTCGGGCACATCACCGGCGGGCACGCGATCACCGTCTACGAAGGCGCCGGCAAGGCGACCAAGGTCCAGCTGCTGACAATGCTCGCGGGCGTCGCTGCCATGCTGGCCGGTGCCGGCGACGCCGGCATGGCCGCGCTCGCGCTCGGGCAGCAGGCAGCGATGGGCACCTTCCTCGCCTTCCGCCGCGACCAGGAAGCGAGCGCCGACGCCGCCGGCGTCAAGTTCCTGTCCACCGCGGGGATCACCGGCAAGGGGTCGATCGAGTTCTTCAAGAAGCTGCAGAACATGGAGTTCCGCTACGGCTACAGCCAGGACGACGAGCAGACCTATTCGCGCAGCCACCCGCTCTCGGGCGACCGAATCGCCCGCCTCGAGGCCGACTACAAGGCCGATCCGGCGTGGGACCGCCCGCCCGATGCCGAGCAGCAGGCACGCTTCGAGCGGATCAAGGCCAAGCTCTTCGGTTACCTGGCAACCCCCACGCAGACGCTCCAGGCCTACCCGGAATACCTGACCGGGGTGCCGGCCCGCTACGCGCGCGCCTACGCCTACCACAAGCAGTCGCGGATGGACGCCGCGCTGGCCGAAGCCGATGCGCTGCTCGCCGCCGACCCCGACGATCCCTACTTCCTCGAGATCAAGGGCCAGATCCTGCTCGAATCGGGCAAGCCCACCGAGGCGCTCGAGCCGCTGCGCCGGGCAACCCAGCTGACCGGGAACAACCCGCTGATCGCCAGCCTGTTCGCGCACGCGCTGATGGCGACCGAGGATTCCTCGCACCTCGCAGAGGCCGAGCAGGTGCTCAAGGGGGCGGTCGGACGCGACCGCGAGAACCCGGCCGCCTGGTACCAGCTCGGTATCGTCTACGGGGCACGGGGAGACATCCCGCGCGCCAGGCTGGCCAGCGCCGAGCAGCAGATCATGTCGGGCCGCCCTCGCGAGGCGCTGCAGAACGCCGAGGCCGCCGAGCGTGGGCTGCCGAGAGGCTCGGCCGACTGGATCCGGGCCCAGGACGTTGCCCTGCAGGCGAGAGCCGAACTTGAACGAACCCGAGACCGCAGATAGGCCGGGCCTCATGCGTCCGATCGTCACCGTCGTGATCGCCGTCGCCGCCGGTTTCGCCGGGGCCGGGCTGTGGGACGTGAGCGGGCTCGGCGACCGCTCGACACGCGCCTACCTGCTGTCCAACCCCGAGGTCCTGCCCGAGGCAATGGACGTGCTGCAGCAGCGCGAGCTGGTGGCGCGGATCGAGCCGCTCAGGAACGACCTCGAGGCGCCGTTCCCCGGCGCGGTGCTGGGCAACCCATCGGGCTCGGTCACGCTCGTCGAGTTCTCTGACTACGCCTGCACCTATTGCCGGCAGAGCCGCGACGACGTCGACGCGCTGATCGCCGCCAATCCCGATCTCAAGGTGGTCATCCGCGAGTATCCGATCCTGCGGCCCGAGAGCCTCGACGCTGCGCGGATGGCGCTCGCCGCCGCCCAGCAGGGCAAGTACGCGGCGTTCCACGACGCGATGTTCCGCCTCGGGCCGCCGTCGGCGGAGACTATCGAGGCCGCGGCCAGGCAGGCGGGAGTCGATCTCGCGCTCGCCCGGGCCACGATCGACAGCGGCGCGCTCGACGCGCAGCTCCACGTCAACGCCGCGCTGGCGAGCCAGCTCGGCATCACGGGCACTCCGGGGTGGGTCGTGGGCGACCGGTTGTTCAACGGCGCCGTCGGTCAGGAGACGATCGGCGAAGCCATTGCTGAGGTACGCCGCTCCTGACCGTCTCGCTGCCCTTCACCCGCCGTTCGGCGGACGCGTCCGGGGCCCGGTCCGGCACCGCGGATCCGGGGGGCTCGATCGGGATGCTGCCGTTCGCGCCGGCCCCGTTCTTTGCCGACAAGGATCGCGCGTTCTGGCGCCTGCAGCTGATCGGCTGGGGCGGCGCCGGGATGTTCCGCGCGATGACCAACATCGCCAACGGCCGACCCGAGCAGATCGTCCTGACGCTGATCGCAACCATCACCGGGCTGTCGATCAGCTCGATCCTGTCGGTCGTCTACGGCCGGCTGATGAACTACCGCCCGCTGGTGACCTGGGGCGTGACCGCGCTGGCGCTGGCAGTCGCGGTGGTCATCTCGGCGATGATCAACGGCTGGGCGCTCAATCTCAGCCAGGGAGGCAGCGACACCGGCTTCGCCAAGGCAGTCCTCGGCATGCTGTACCTCGACATGCCGCTGCTCGGCGCCTGGTCGGCGCTGTATTACGCGATCAACTACTACCTCCAGGTCGAGGAGCAGGCAGACCGGCTCGAGCGACTCGAGGCGCAGGCGACGAGCGCTCAACTCGCCATGCTGCGCTACCAGCTCAACCCGCATTTCCTGTTCAACACCTTGAACTCGATCAGCACTCTGGTTCTCCTGAAGCAGACCGAGCCGGCCAATGCCATGCTCACACGGCTATCCGGCTTCCTGCGTCACACGCTGGTCAGCCAGCCTGGCGGGAAGGTCTCGGTGGCGCAGGAGGTGGAAACGTTGAAGCTCTATCTCGACATCGAGCGGATGCGCTTCGAGGAGCGTCTGCGCACGGTGTTCAAGATCGAGCCCGCGGCCGCGCGTGCGAGCATACCCTCGCTGCTGCTCCAGCCGCTGGTCGAGAACGCGATCAAGTATGCAGTCTCGCCGCAGGAGGAGGGCGCGCGGATCAGCCTGACCGGCCAGGTTCTCGGCAACCGCCTGCGTCTGACCGTCGCCGACACCGGCCCCGGCCTGCAGGGCCGGCCGCTGATACAGCGGCGCTACGACAACCGCAGCAAGAGCGGCGATCCGGTCTCGACCGGCGTCGGTCTCGCCAACATCCGCGACCGCCTGGCGCAGACTTACGGCGACGACCACCGCTTCGACATCGTGACCCCGCCCGAGGGCGGATTCACGGTCATCATCGAAGTCCCGTACGAGGTTTTCCGCGAGCCCGAACCGCCCACGGATGCCTCTGCGAAACCTCCGGCCGCGACGGCCGTTACCAACGAGCCCGGCGAACGGGCAGTGGGAACCCAAGCATGACCATTCGTACCTTGCTCGTCGACGACGAGAAACTTGCCATCCAGGGCCTGCAGCTGCGGCTCGAGCCCTATTCCGACGTCGAGATCATCGGCACGTGCGCCAACGGCCGCGAGGCCATCCGCGCGATCAAGACCGAGAAGCCCGACCTCGTGTTCCTCGACATCCAGATGCCCGGCTTCGACGGGTTTTCGGTGGTCAAGGGCGTGATGGAGATCGAGCCGCCGCTGTTCGTGTTCGTCACGGCCTACGAGGAGCACGCAATCCGGGCGTTCGAGGCCAACGCGGTCAACTACCTGATGAAGCCGGTCGACGAGGACAAGCTCGCCGACACGCTCGACCGAGTGCGCACGCGCCTCGCCGAAAAGCGCTCGGCGGAGGAAGCCAAGAAGCTGCAGGACGTGCTCGCCGAGATCGCCCCCGAGGCAATCGAGAACCTGCCAACGGAGGAAGAGAATTCCGGCCGCTACGAGCGCATGATCAACATCAAGGATCAGGGGAAGATCTTCCGGGTCGACGTCGACACGATCGAGCACATCGAAGCGGCCGGCGACTACATGTGCATCTACACCGGCGAGAACTCGCTGATCCTGCGCGAGACGATGAAGGATCTCGAGCGCCGGCTCGACCCGCGGGTGTTCCAGCGCGTCCATCGCTCGACGATCGTCAACCTCGACCAGGTTCGCCAGGTCCGGCCGCATACCAACGGCGAGTGTTTCCTGGTGCTCGATTCGGGCGCGGAGGTGAAAGTCAGCCGGTCGTACCGCGACGTGGTGGCGCGCTTCGTCCACTGAGGCCGCCACAGCCGAGCGAGCGCTTGCCCGACATCGCCCTGCGCGGCTAGCAGGCGTCCGTTGACTGTGGGCAGGCGGGCAGAGGCCGGGACATGACCGAGTTTGAGCTTCCCGGTTTCGACCTCGCCGCCTTCGTCCGTGCGACGCTCGACGAGGATCTCGGAGCCGGCCTCCCCGGTGGTGGTCACGACGTCACGGCCGAAAGCGTGATTCCCGCCGGGACGCGCTTTGCCGGCGTGATGGACAGCCGCGACGCGATCGTCGTTGCCGGGCTCCCGGTCGCCGTCGCCTTCTTCCGCGAACTCGACCCCGCCGTCGAGATCGAGCTGCTCGCCCACGAAGGCGAGGAGGTCACGGCCGGGCACGACCTCATGCGGCTGTCCGGCGACGCGCGCGCCTTGCTGACCGCCGAGCGCAGCGCGCTCAACGTCGTCCAGCACCTCTCGGGCATCGCCACGCTGACCCGGCAGTACGTTCGCGCCATGGGCAAGACACGCTGCACCCTGCTCGACACGCGCAAGACCCTGCCCGGCCTGCGCCATCTCGAGAAATACGCGACGCGCATGGGCGGGGCGCAGAACCACCGCATGGGCCTGTGGGACGCGGCGATGATCAAGGACAACCACGTGCTCGTCGCCGGTGGCGTGGGCGAGGCCGTGGCCCGGGCGCGGGCCGCGGGCATCGAGCGGATCATCTGCGAGGTCGACCGTCTCGACCAGATCGAGCCGGCTCTCGCCGCCGGAGCCAACCACCTTCTGCTCGACAACATGGACCCGCCGACGCTGCGCGAGGCCGTGGCGCTGGTTGCCGGGCGCGCGGCGACCGAGGCCTCGGGCGGGGTGCGACTCGACACGATCGGCGCCATCGCCGCCACCGGAGTGGACTACGTCTCTGTCGGGCGGTTGACCCAGAGCGCGCCCGCGGTCGATATCGGGCTCGATTTCGTGCCGGAATGATTGCGTCGCCACCTTGGCCGGGGCAGAACCCGTCCAGCCAAAGATAGGGGGAGGCACGATGCGCCCGAAATCCATCCTGATGTTCGAACGGTTGTTCCTGGCGGCGCTGGCCGGCAGCCTGGTCGGATCGGCGCTGAGCTACGACCAGACCGTGGGGGCGCTGGCCGCCGACCCGACACTTCAGAAGGTCGGCCTCGGCACCGGGTTCGTCCTCGCGGTGATGGCGGCCAGCTTCGCCATCTACCTGCTGCTCTGGTACCTGATCGCGCACAAGGCGTCGGCCGTCGCCAAATGGATCCTCGTCGCCTTCACGGTCATCAGCCTGATCATGATCGTGCCCTCGCTGGCGGGCCCGCTGGATTCGCTGCAGCTGCTCAACCTGGTCGTCTACGCGCTGCACATCGCCGCTGTGGTGTTCCTGTTCCGCGCCGACGCCGTGGCCTGGTTCAGGGGCGAAGCCCCGGCCGACGCGGCCCCTTCCGACTGACGATGCGCGCCGCGGCAACCCTGTCCGCGGCCCTCGCGCTCGTTCCCGCTCCGGCGCTCGCGCAGGCCTACCAATGCCGCGCGCCGGTCACCGTCGCCGTGCCCGCCGCACCGCGCGACGGCCCGGTGCGGCGCGTTCCGATAACCGGCTATACGCTCGCGCTCAGCTGGTCACCCGAGTACTGCCACGGCCGCGAGACGCGCGTTGCCGACCGGCGGCAATGCTCGGGCCGCGATGGGCGCTTCGGCTTCGTCGTCCACGGCTTGTGGCCCGAAGGCCGGGGCGCCGCCTGGCCGCAGTGGTGCCCCGCGCAGCGAGCACCGACCGGGCGGGAACTTGCACGCAACCTGTGCATGACCCCGTCGGCCGCGCTGCTCGCGCATGAGTGGGCCAAGCACGGTGCCTGCATGTCCCCGACGCCCGAGAGCTATTTCGGCACGGTCCGGCTGTTGTGGAACCGCCTGCGCTGGCCCGATTTCGACCGCCTGTCGCGGCGCGAGAACCTCACAGCTGGCCGCATCCGGCTCGAGTTCGCCGAGGCCAATCCGGGGTGGCAGCCCGAGCACATTGGGCTGGTGGTCAACGAACGCGGCTGGCTCGAGGAAATGCGCCTCTGCTATGATCGGGCGTTCGCGCCGACCCGCTGCGACGCGCGCCGCTTCGGGCCCGGCGATGCACTCCCCGTGACCATCTGGCGCGGGCTCTAGCGCCGTTCGGCAAAGAACTTCCGCAGCAGCGCCGCGGCCGGCTCCTCGCCGATCCCCGGATAGACCTCGGGCCGATGGAGGCACTGCGGCTGGTCGAACACGCGCGCACCGTGCTCGACGGCGCCGCCCTTCGGGTCGGCCGCGCCGTAATAGAGGCGAGCGATTCGCGCATGCGCGACGGCCCCGGCGCACATCGCGCAGGGTTCGAGCGTAACCCACAGCTCGCAACCGTCGAGCCGCTCGTTGCCGAGCGCGGCGGCCGCCTTCCTCAGCGCAACGATTTCGGCGTGCGCGGTCGGGTCGGACAGGGCGCGGGGTGAGTTGTGGCCCTCGCCGACGATGGCGCCATCCCTTACAACCACCGCACCGACCGGCACTTCGCCGGCGCGCTCGGCCTCGCGGGCCAGCTCGAGCGCGCGCGCCATCGGCGAGGGAAGCGGCCAGCGGGTCACGCCGCTTGCGCTATTCGCCATCGTTGGTTGACGCAAGCGGGCCTCGCCGCTATGCGCGCCGCTTTCCGGGACACCCCCTGAGCAAGATTTTCGAGAGACGAACCATGTCGCGCATCTGCGAACTGACCGGCAAGGGCCGCCAGATCGGCCACAACGTGAGCCACGCGAACAACAAGACCAAGCGCGTCTTCCTGCCCAACCTGCAGAACGTGACGCTGCTCTCCGAGAAGCTCGACCGCGGGTTCAAGTTCCGCGTCTCGACTCACGGCCTGCGCTCGGTCGAACACAACGGCGGCCTCGACAACTGGCTGCTCAAGACCTCGGACGACAAGCTCAGCCCGCGCGCACTCAAGGTGAAGCGCGAGCTCAAGAAGGCGGTCGCCGCCTCGGCCTGACCGCCGCGAATCGGTGCCAGTTCAGCGAGGCGCGCGGTCTGCACCGCGCGCCTTTTCGTTTGGCCGCCACAGCAGCTTGAGCAGCAGCGTGCGCTGGAAGCGCATCGCGTTGTCGTCCGAGATCAGCCACAGCGCGGCCGAGCCATCGGCAAGCGGCTGCACGGCGAGCCCCTCGTAGTTGTCCATCGGCAGCGGCGGGCCGAGATCGGCCAGTGGCTCCCAGTCCCAGTCTTCGCCCGGTGCGATCGTCGCCGGATCGGCGACGACCAGCTTGCCCGAGAACCCCGGCGGCAGGCCCCAGTCGACCCGCCGAAGGAGGATCACCGCCCGGCCGCCGGGCAGCTGGGCAATGTCGACCGGGCTGAAGCCCTCGGGCGGGCGGAAGCGGAAGACGACGGGCTCGCTGCCCTCGACCGGATCGCCGGAAAACAACAGCCCGGGCGCGCCGTCGCTGAAGAAGTCGGGGTCGCCCTCCGAGAGGATCACGAAGCGGCCGTCAGCGAACCGCACCATCGCCTCCGGACCGGAATTGCCGGGCCAGTCGCGCATCGCCGACGGAGCCACTCGCACCGGACGCGTGAAATCGCGCTCGTAGCGCACAATCACGTTGGCCCCTTCGTAGCCGGCCCACAGCCGCCCGCTGGCCGGGTCGCGCGTCAGCGATTCGATGTCCGACTGCCATTTGGCGTTGGCGCGCTCGCCCGAGAACAACGACAGGCTCTCGGCGTTCACGCGCTTCGGAGGCGGTAGCGGCAGGAGGAGCTTGCGCCCGCGGTCGCTCGCCGCGAGCAGGGTTCCGTCGTCAAGCAGCGCCAGTGCGGAGTACCCGTGAAAGTGCCCGTTGCCGCTTTCGAGCCGCCAGGCCCCGAGGAGCCCGAGCTCGCCCGAGCTCCACGGCTCGACCGGCTCGGGCGTCACGATCAGCGGTTCGCGGGCCTGCTCCTCGGGCGTCGGCGAACGCCACCAGGTGCCCGGGGCGAGCCCGAGGGTAACCAGCGCGACGAGAAGCAGGCGTCTGAGGCCTGCCCCTCGCGCGCGCGTGACCGGCGGCGCCCCCGTCCCCTCGCCTGCGACCCGTCCGTGCATCGGGCCGCCATGACCAGCTCGGCCGGAGTTGGCAATGGAGCGGGCGCCGCCAGTCGCGGTTAGAACCGCACTCCGAGCCCCGCCACGACCTGGTCGGTCGTCGCGTCGCCGAAGTCGGCATCGCCGACGTTGTCGTACTTCGAGCGGCGATACTCGAGCCGCGCCTCGAGCGGGCCGGGCAGCTGGACCTGGACGCCGCCGCCGAAGCGGAGCCCGCTGGCGTTCTCGTCGAGCTCGTCGAGCGAGCCCGAAGAGGTGAACGCCCGGGTGTCGAGCGCGGTGTAACCGACCTTGCCATAGGCGGCTATGCCCGGGGTCAGCGCGAAGCCCGCGCGGGCGCCGATGTAGTACTGCCCGTCGGCATCAAGCCCTTCGCGGGCGCCGGAGAAGCTGTCGGGGAACTGGGTCGAGTTGCCGCTGGTCGAGAGCTCGCCCTCGACGCCGACGAAGGCGCTGCCGAGCGACAGGTCGTAACCGGCGCTGATGCCGTAGACCGCCGCGTCGGCGTCGGCAGTCACCGATCCGTCGGCCGATTCGACGTCGATGCCCTCGTAGCCACCGAGCGCGCCGATGTAGAATCCGCCCGGGGCGCTGGCCTGCGCCAGCGCCGGGCTGGCAGAGAGCGCCGCGGCGAGCGCGGAGAGTGCAAGAATCGTCTTCATTCCCAAGTCCTTCTGCATGTGACCATGCCCCCGGGCGGCCGCTTCGGCGGTGGCGTCTTGCCGTCACCTGAACCACGCGACGACGCGAGTGCCGCGCGCGGCGGGCGGCACGGCGACTTGCGCCGGGCGGCAGGCCCGCTATCTCGCAGCGGCGATGACCGTCCCCCTCACCCTGACCGTCAACGGCGAGCCCCGCCGTTCCTCCGCCGCGACCGTCGCCGAGCTGGTCGCCGAGCTCGGCCTCAGGCCCGAGAAGGTCGCGGTCGAGCGCAACGGCACGATCGTGCCGCGCTCGACGCTGGCCGAGGCCGCGCTGGCCGATGGCGACGTGCTCGAGATCGTCCACTTCGTCGGCGGCGGCAGCGGCGAGGGCGACGACACCTGGACCGTCGCCGGGCGCACCTTCCGCTCGCGGCTGATCGTCGGAACCGGCAAGTACAAGGACTTCGCCCAGAACGCCGCCGCGCTCGAGGCGAGCGGGGCAGAGATCGTCACCGTCGCGGTGCGGCGGGTCAATGTGTCCGACCCCTCGGCGCCGATGCTGACCGACTTCATCGACCCGAAGAAGGTCACCTACCTGCCCAACACGGCCGGCTGTTTCACTGCCGAGGAGGCAGTCCGCACGCTGCGTCTTGCGCGCGAGGCGGGGGGCTGGGACCTCGTCAAGCTCGAGGTGCTCGGCGAGGCGCGCACGCTGTATCCCGACATGCGCGAAACGCTCAGGGCCACCGAAATCCTCGTCAAGGAGGGCTTCAAGCCGATGGTCTACTGCGTCGACGACCCGATCGCGGCGAAGCAGCTCGAAGAGGCCGGCGCGGTCGCGATCATGCCTCTCGGCGCGCCGATCGGCTCGGGGCTCGGGATCCAGAACCGGGTCACGATCCGGCTGATCGTCGAGGGCGCCAAGGTGCCGGTGCTGGTCGACGCCGGCGTCGGCACAGCGAGCGACGCGGCGGTGGCAATGGAGCTCGGTTGCGACGGCGTGCTGATGAACACCGCGATCGCCGAAGCGAAGGACCCGGTGCGGATGGCGCGGGCGATGAAGCTCGCGGTCGAGGCCGGGCGCGACGCCTACCTCGCCGGGCGGATGGCGACGCGCAAGTACGCCGATCCATCGAGCCCGCTGGCCGGGCTGATCTAGGCGACGAAACCGGCCGCGTGTTTGCCGGACCTTAACCAAGTTGGGTGACACTGCCTCCATCGAACTGGAGGGCTGTCATGGCCAAGTCGGGAACCGCATCGCTGACCATCGCCGAGCTGCGCGAATTCGCCAGCTTCACCGAGGACGAGCAGCTGTTCATCGAGCGCAGCCTCGACATCGGCCTCGGCCGCGGCGACGCCTTCAAGCAGTGGTCGGGCGCCAGCACCGACGCGATCCGCCGACAGTACTTCGCCTATCGCGAGTTGCGCGCGTTGCGCGAGCGAATCCCGTCCGAAACCGCGCTCGACGGTGTGCAGGAGTTCATCGGCGCGCTGATCCGCATCACGGCTCAGGATCTCGCGCAGGAGCAGATTTCGAGCTTCTCGGCCTACCGCTTCCTTTACGAGCGCCTGCTCGGCGCACGGGTCCGCCCGTGGCTCCCGGCCGCCTTCTGCGGCGCCGCCGCGCTGCCGCATATCCGCCCCCGCCGGCGCAAGACGCTGCTCCAGTCGCTCAGCGAAGCCGCCGCCACCGCGGCCGCCTGGTCCGAACGCGAACCGTGCTTCTATCCGGAGAAGGTCGAGGCCGAAGCGGCCTGAAACTCTCCAGAAGGATTTTCAGACGCTGACGACGGGCACGTGCATTGCCGCCACGGCGGCGCACAGCCTGATGAATTGCCGATCCATTTCGGCCTCGGACGCGAAGCCGCAAGGACGTGGAGCGAAGCTCGCCAAGACGGCGAGATCTTCATGCCGTTGTGCGAAATGGTTCGGGAAATGCGGCTTCGCCGCGGAAGTCCCGTGCCTGCTCAAGCCTTGTACAAGGCGTCGATCCGTTCTCCATACCGCTCGCGGATCTTGTGCCGGCGGATCTTGAGGCTCGGGGTCATCTCGCCGTTCTCGATCCCGAACGGCTCGTCGGCAAACGTGAACTGGCGGATCTTCTCGATCACCGACAGCTCGGCGTTGACCCGGTCGATCGCCGCGCGGATCGCACTGCGGAAGGCGGGCAGCGCCTGCAGCGCGGAGAGGTCGAACTTCTCGTCGTTGGCCTTGGCCCACTGGAACGCCCAGTCGGCATCGGGCACGATCAACGCGACGATATACGGCCGCTTGTCGCCCGAGACCATCGCCTGGGCGATCTCGGGCTGCAGCGTCAGCATGCCCTCGAGCTTCTGCGGGGCGATGTTGTCGCCCTTGTCGTTGACGATGATGTCCTTCTTGCGGTCGGTGATGACGATCCGCCCGGCCTCGTCGAGGTGGCCGATGTCGCCGGTATGCAGCCAGCCGTCGACGATCGTCTTGGCGGTATCGGCCTCGTTTCGCCAGTAGCCGAGCATGACAAGCTCGCCGCGGACGAGGATCTCGCCGTCGTCGGCGATCCGGACCTCGACGCCCTTGAGCGGCGGGCCCACGGTGTCGAGCTTGATCCCGGCCGAGGGGTAGTTGACGCTGACCACCGGCGCGCTCTCGGTCTGGCCGTAACCCTGCAGCATGACGAGGCCCATCGCTTCGAAGAACGCGCCGACCTCGGGGTTGAGAGGCGCGCCGCCCGAGACCAGCGCCTTGATCCGCCCGCCGAACTTCGCGCGGATCTTCGGCCGCAGGGTCATGTCGAGCAGCTTCTCGATCGGCCAGTCTGTCACCCGGCGCTGGCCCGAGGCGCGGCGCTCGGCCAGTGCGAGCGCCTGGTCGAGCAGGAAATTCGCCACCTTCCCCTGCTTCTCGACCTGCTTGACGATCCGCCCGCGCAGCAGTTCGAACAGCCGGGGGACCACGACCATGAAGGTCGGTTTCGCTTCCTCGATGTTGCTGGCAAGCTTGTCGAGACCCTCGGCAAACCAGATCTCGGCGCCGAGCCCGATCGGCAGGTGCAGCCCGGCGGTGTGCTCGAGCGCGTGGCTCAAGGGAAGGAATGAAAGAAAGCGCTCGTTGTCCCAGCCGAAGTCGCCGGCGAGGATTTCGGCGGCGCCGTCGATGTTGCACAGAATCGCCCCGTGGTGGAGCAACACACCCCGCGGCAAGCCGCTGGTGCCGCTGGTGTAGATGATGCACGCCGGATCGCGGCGGTCGATACCGGCGATCCGCGCGTCGACCGCAGCACGCGCCGCCGCCGCGTCGCCTTCGATCAGCTCGCTCCACAGGTGCGTCGCGAAACCCGCCTGCCCCGGCCGCAGCGGCTCGACGCCGATGACGTGCTCGGCGATGCCCGAGCGCAGCACTGCCGGAAGCAGCGGCTGCGCCAGCTTGCGGGTCGAGACGATCACCGCCCGGGCGCCCGAGTTTTCGAGCACGTGCTGGTGATCGCGCTCGGTGTTGGTGGTGTAGGCCGGCGTGGTGATACAGCCCGCGGCCATGATCGCGAGGTCGGCGATCGCCCACTGGGGGCCGTTTTCGGCCACCAGCACGACGCGGTCGCCGGATTCGAGCCCGAGGCGGCGCAGCGCTTCCGCCAGCAGGCACACCCGTCGCGCCGTCTCGGCCCAGCTCAGCGACTGCCAGGCGCCGTCCTCGACGGATGCTAGGAACGGTCGTTCGCCGAGCTCGTCGGCGCGATCGAGGAACAGGCGCACGAGGTTCGGCGCGGCCGCGAAATCCGTCAGCTGCAAGGGCAGCGCCTCCATCCCAAATCGGGCCGCTTTGCCGGCTCCGCCTATGCTTCGGGCTTAAGGCGCGCGCGCGCCGCGCTCAAGGGGCGGTTGCTCCGCACCGCCCGAGGGACGCCGACCTACTCGCCTATCGCCGCCCCCTCGCTGCGCGGATCGGCGGCGCCGGTCCAGCCGGCAGGAGTCCGCTGGGCGCCGTTGGTCTTGAGCGGCAGGCTGCGCGCGCCGACCTGTGCGTGGCCGAGCGCCTGCAATTGCGGGATCATCGGCTCGAGCGCCGAGCCCTGCTCGACCGTCAGGGCGTCGCCCGGCGCGAACAGCACCGGAAGCGCAATCGCTTCGGCGAGCGGCAGGCCGAAGTCGATCACCCCGATCAACGCGCGTGCCACTTGCACCGGGATCGTCGCCCCGCCGGCGGCGCCGACCGCGAGCACAAGCTCGCCGTCGGCGTCGTAGACCAGCGTCGGCGCCATCGAGCTGCGCGGCCGCTTGCCGCCTTCGACCCGGTTGGCGACGGGCTGGCCGTCGGGACCGGTCGGCGAGAAGCTGAAGTCGGTCAGCTCGTTGTTGAGATAGTAGCCGCCGACCATCAGCCCCGAGCCGAACGAGCCCTCGATCGTCGAGGTGTAGCTGATCGCGTTGCCCTCGCGGTCGATGGCGACGAAGTGGGAAGTGCCGTTCTCCGCCGGCTCGTCGCCGTCGGGCGGTGTCAGCGCCAGGCCCTGCGGCGTGCCCGGGACGACCGAGGCGAGCGTGCTCGCGGGATCGATCAGCGCGCCGCGCGCGGCGAGATAGGCGGGGTCCATCAGCCCAGCCACGGGGACCGAGACGAAATCCGGATCGGCCAGGTACCGTTCACGGTCGGCATAGGCGAGCCGCTGCGATTCGGCGAACAGGTGCCAGAAGGTCGGCGAGTCGGGTCCGAGCGCGCCGAGATCGAATCGCTCGAGCTGCTTGAGGATCGCGTAGACGGTCGTCGCCCCCGACGAGGGAGGACCCATCCCGCAGATGCGGTAGCCACGGTAGTCGCCGCACACCGCATCGCGCTCGGCCACCCGGTAACCGGCGATGTCGGCCACCGTCATTCCGGCCGGATGCGGCGTCTCGGCCGCGACGTGGACCGCGATCGCGGTGGCGTTGTCGCCGCCGTAGAACGCCTCGGGCCCTTCCTTGGCGAGCCGCGCGAAGGTCGCCGCAAGCGCCGGATTGCGCACTACCGTTCCAACAGGCAGCGGCTCGCCGAGCTCGTCGTAGAACAGCCCCTGCCCCTCGGCCTCGAGCGCTGCGCGGTTGCGTGCGCGGACGAGGAACTCGTGCAGCCGTTCGCTGATCGCGAAGCCGTCGCGCGCAAGCGCGATCGCGGGCTCGAACAGTTCGGCCCAGGCGAGCTTGCCGTGGCGTTCGTGAGCCTCGGCGGCCAGCCGGACGTTCCCGGGGACGCCGACGCTGAGCCCCGAGAGCACCGCCTCGAGGAACGGCCGCGGCCGGCCTTCGTCATCGAGAAACCATTCGGGCGTCGCCGCGGCTGGCGCGGTCTCACGCCCGTCGAGTGTCTCGATCGAGCCGTCGGCGCCGCCGTGGACCAGGAACCCGCCGCCGCCGATCCCCGAGCTCTGCGGCTCGACCACGGTCAGCGCCAGCATCGTCGCGATCGCCGCGTCGGCCGCGCTGCCGCCCCGGCGCAGCATCTCGGCGCCGGCCTCGGCCGCGCGCGGGTCGGCGGCGCTGACCACGCCGCGCGTTGCCGCGGTTTCGGCAGCAGTTGCAGGCGCGGCGGTCTGCGCGGTGGCCGTGGTGCAGGCGCCCAGCAGCAGGGCGGCGGAGACGATCAGGGTGCGGGGCAACATCGGCCGGGTGCTATTCGCTTCCCACGGCCTCGGCAACCGAGCCGAACCCGTCGCGGCGCATCAGCGCCTCGAGCCCGCGCAAGATCCGGCGGGCGATCCCGGGCCCCTCGTAGACCATCGCGCTGTACAGCTGGACGAGACTCGCCCCGGCGCGAATCCGCTCCCACGCGTCCTCGGCCGTGGCAATCCCGCCGACGCCGATCAGCGGCAGCTCGCCGCCGGTCGCCTTGCGGAAGTCGCGCAGGCGTTCGAGCGCGAGCGGCCTGAGCGGCGCGCCCGACAGCCCGCCCGCCTCGCCCGCGTGGCGCGAGCGCAGCGGCGGGCGCGAGATCGTCGTGTTCGAGACGATCAGCGCCCCGAGCCGCCGGTCGATCGCGATCCGGGCGATAGCATGGATGTCGGCCGGCTCGAGGTCGGGGGCGACCTTCAGGAACACCGGCGGGCCTTCCGGCCCACGCGATTCGAGCACCGCGTCGAGCAGTCCGGTCAGCGCGCCTTCGTCCTGCAACGCGCGCAGCCCCGGCGTGTTCGGACTCGAGATGTTCACCGCGAGGTAGTCGGCGAGCGGTGCCATCACCCGCGTCATCTGCGCGTAGTCCGCGATGCGGTCGGCCGAATCCTTGTTGGCGCCGATGTTGATGCCGACGATCCCGCGCCGCTCGCGCTTCGCGAGGCGCGCTGCCGCGGCCGGGGCGCCGCCGTTGTTGAACCCCATGCGGTTGATCACCGCGCGGTCCTCGGCCAGCCGGAACAGGCGCGGTTTCGGGTTGCCCGCCTGCGGCCGCGGGGTGATCGAGCCGACTTCGGCAAAGCCGAACCCGAGCCCGAGCAGCGCATCGGGCACTTCGGCGTCCTTGTCGAACCCGGCGGCCATGCCCAGCGGATTCGGGAAGTCGAGCCCGGCGACGCGAATGGCGAGCTGGCCGGACGGCGGCGGACTGCCCGCCGGCAGCGCGCGCAGGGCCGCCACCGCGAGTCGGTGCGCACGCTCGGCCTCGAGCAGAAACAGCGCGGGACGCAACAGGCGGTAGCTCACGCGGCGCCTATGGCAGCGCCGGCGCCCGCTGTCGACCGAAGCAAGCTAATCATTAGCAAGGTCAATTTGTTCAGCGGTTTCAATGATTTTGTGCTCCGGAGCGGAGATTGTCGCTTTCCTACAAGTCCGGCGGCAGCGAATCAGCTAATTGGGCGCTGCGACCCGAAGGGCTCGAAGCAGCGATGCAACGAGTTCTCCACTTTCAAGGGGCGGTCCCAGTTTGGGGCCGCCCTTTTTTTGACCTTGTTCGGCGCAAGCCGGGCGCGCGCTCCTTGCCGGCATCGCAAGCGTTGCGCTGTCGGCGGGGAGCGGATCTCCGCAGCCGGCGCGCCCAGGCGAGCTGTCTGCGCGGAGCCGCTACATGGGGCCCGAAACACGTTCGGGATGACGGATAACGTCCGTTGGTCGTGGCCGGCCGGTCACGCCACGCGGCCTTGGGCCACTGCAAGCGCTGGTTGTTTGAAATCCGCGCCCGCCGCTCCTAAGTGCAAATCGGAACGAATCACTCCGATTTTACGGATCGCAACATGCGCCTCTCCAGCATGGCCGACTACGCCGTCGTCACGATGTGCGCCGCCGCGCGCCACTGCGGCTCGGCGCGCGTCTCGGCGGCCGATCTCGCTGAGGAAACCGGGCTACCGGTGCCGACCGTGCAGAAGCTGGTCAGCCTGCTGTCGCGCGCCGGCCTGCTGCGGTCGGTCCGCGGGGCCGGGGGCGGGCTCAAGCTGGCGCGCCCGGCCGCGGCGATCACGCTCGCCGACATCGTCGAGGCGGTCGAGGGCCCGATTGCGCTGACCTCGTGCGTCGAGCGGGGCCGTCACGACTGCGCGCTCGAAACCTGCTGCAACGTCCGCCCGCACTGGGGCGTGGTCAACGAGACCCTGCGCGGCGCCCTCGCTGGCGTCCCCCTCACCCGGCTGGCGCAGCCGCACCTCGCCGCGGAGGTTGCGCCATGAGTCTTTTCACGCACGGGTGCAAAGGCGCGGAGATTCTGAATCGCGCAGAGGCCGCAGAGGGCGCAGAGATCGTGGATCTGCGGCGAAGCCGCCTGTCATCGCAGTCACCCGACTTTGCCGTCGGCATCGCAATCGAAAATCGTCTTCGGCGGACGATCCTCTCTGCGATCTCTGCGCGAACTCCCCTTGTCGCCCGCGTTTCCGCACCTCCGCGCCACCCATTCCAGCCCCAGGGCATCGCATGACCGACGAACTCGACATCCAGGACCGCGCCGCGCGTGAGGCCGCCGCCCGTGCCGCAGAGTACGAGCACGGCTGGGCGGTCGACATCGAGCAGGAGTTCGCGCCCAAGGGGCTCGACGAATCGACCGTGCGCTTCATCAGCGCCAAGAAGGGCGAGCCCGAGTGGATGCTCGAGTGGCGCCTGAAGGCCTTTCGCCTGTGGCAGGAGATGGAGGAGCCGAACTGGGCCAAGCTCGGCTACCCGAAGATCGACTACCAGGACGCCTACTACTACGCCGCGCCGAAGAAGAAGGCGGCGCTGAAGAGCCTCGACGAGGTCGATCCGGAGATTCTCGAAGTCTACCAGAAGCTCGGCATCCCGCTCGAGGAGCAGAAGGTGCTCGCCGGGGTCGAGGGCGCGCGCAAGGTCGCGGTCGACGCGGTGTTCGACAGCGTCTCGGTTGCCACCACGTTCCGCGAGGAACTCAAGAAGGCCGGGGTGATCTTCCTCTCGATCAGCGAGGCGATCCGCGAGTATCCCGACCTCGTGAAGAAGTGGCTCGGCCGCGTGGTGCCGCAGCGCGACAACTTCTTTGCGACGCTCAACAGCGCGGTCTTCTCCGACGGGACCTTCGTCTACGTCCCCGAGGGCGTGCGCTGCCCGATGGAGCTCAGCACCTATTTCCGCATCAACGCCGAGAACACCGGCCAGTTCGAGCGCACGCTGATCGTTGCCGACAAGGGCAGTTACGTCTCCTACCTCGAAGGCTGCACCGCGCCGATGCGCGACGAGAACCAGCTCCACGCCGCGGTAGTCGAGCTGGTCGCGCTCGAGGATGCCGAGATCAAGTACTCGACCGTTCAGAACTGGTACCCCGGCGACGCCGAGGGCAAGGGCGGGATCTACAACTTCGTCACCAAGCGCGGGCTGTGCCAGGGCGCGCGCAGCAAGATCTCGTGGACCCAGGTCGAGACCGGCTCGGCCGTGACCTGGAAGTACCCGAGCTGCGTGCTCAACGGCGAGGACTCGGTCGGCGAGTTCTACTCGGTCGCGGTGACCAACAACTATCAGCAGGCCGACACCGGCACCAAGATGATCCACAACGGCAAGGGCAGCCGCTCGACGATCGTTTCCAAGGGTATCAGCGCGGGCAAGAGCAACAACACCTACCGCGGGCTGGTGCGGGTCGCTGCCAACGCCGATGGGGTGCGCAACTTCACCCAGTGCGATTCGCTGCTGCTCGGCTCCGAATGCGGCGCGCACACGGTGCCGTACATCGAGGTCAAGAACCCGACCGCGCAGATCGAGCACGAGGCGACCACCAGCAAGATCTCCGACGACCAGCTGTTCTACGCGATGCAGCGCGGGCTCGGGCAGGAGGAAGCGGTGGCGCTGATCGTCAACGGCTTCGCCAGGGAGGTGCTGCAGCAGCTACCAATGGAGTTCGCCGTCGAGGCGCAGAAGCTGCTGGGGATCAGCCTCGAGGGGAGCGTGGGATGATGCACTTCCCCTATCCTCTCGACCGTCATCCTGAACTTGGTTCAGGACCCATTTTCCCGCCCCGCGCGGCGCTATCGGTCCATGCTCGAGCCAATCGCAAGGTGGCGCTGCATCCGCATGCTCCGGCGCGTGCTGCTCGATGGGCCCTGAAACAAGTTCAGGGTGACGAGCTCGTTTTCAGGGGAGTTTGTCGGTGACCGAACGTCGCAAACTTTCCCTCCGCGGTCCCGCTGAGCGCGCCGCCGCGCCGCCGCGCACCGCGTGGAACGTGTCCGAGACGCGCCGCGCGCGGCTCAAGGACATGGCGCGTGCCGCTCGGCGCGAGCCGACCGAGGCCGAGACAGCGCTGTGGGCGCGGATTGGCGGGCAGAAGGTCGGCGGGTTCAAGTTCCATCGCCAGGTGGTGATCGGCTCGACCGTGGTCGACTTCGCCTGCCCGGCGCGCTGGCTGGTGGTCGAGGTCACCGGCGACATGAGCGCCGAAGTCGCCGCGCTGCAGGACAAGAAGCTGGCCGACGTCGGCATCCGCGTGCTGCGGTTCGCCGACGAGCAGGTGCTCGACGATGGCGACGCGGTGGTCGCGGCGGTGCTCGCCGAGCTGCAGAAGCCGTTCGACCGGCGCAAGGCGATGAAGGCGAATGCGGCGGCCCAGCCGCACGGCGACGCCTGCGAAGACACGGTGTTCGACACCGACAACGACGAGAGTTCCGAATAGATGCTCGAGATTACCGACCTCCACGCCACCGTCGGCGGCACGCCGATCCTCAACGGGCTCTCGCTCGCCGTGAACGCGGGCGAGGTGCACGCGATCATGGGGCCCAACGGGGCGGGCAAGTCGACGCTGGCCTATGTGCTCGGCGGGCGGCCGGGGTACGAGGTGACCGGGGGGTCGGTGCGCTTCACGCCTCTCCTCCCGCTTGCGGGAGGGGCCGGGGGTGGGCCTGTCACCGCCAGCGCAGCGCCGGATCCGACTCACCCACCCCTGACCCCTCCCGCAGGCGGGAGGGGGATCGACCTGCTCGCGCTCGAGCCGCACGAGCGCGCGGCGGCGGGGCTGTTTCTCGGCTTTCAGTACCCGGTCGAGATCCCGGGCGTCAGCAACGTGCAGTTCCTGCGCGAGGCGCTCAACGCGCAGCGCAAGGCGCGGGGGCAGGAACCGCTGTCCGGGGGCGAGTTCCTCAAGCTGGCGCGCGAGAAGGCGGCGCTGCTCAAGCTCGACATGGAGATGCTCAAGCGCCCCGTGAACGTCGGCTTCTCGGGCGGCGAGAAGAAGCGCGCCGAGATGGTCCAGATGGGCATCCTCGACCCGACGTTCGCGGTGCTCGACGAGACCGATTCGGGCCTCGACATCGACGCGCTGCGGATCGTCGGCGAGGGGATCAACGCGATAATGCGCAAGCCCGACAAGGGCGTGCTGCTGATCACCCACTACCAGCGGCTGCTCGACTACGTGCGGCCCGACTTCGTGCATGTGCTTTCGAAAGGGCGGATCGTGAAGAGCGGCGGGCCGGAACTGGCGCTCGAACTCGAGCGTGAGGGCTACGAGGCGGTGGCGTGATGAATATTTCTCACACGAAGACACAAAGGCACGAAGATGCCGCTCGTCGCGGCGAAGCCGCCCTGTCATTGGCAGATCTAGGGGTGTTGCTGCCCGGGAATTGGAAAGCGGCTTCGCCGCTGGCGCTCCATCTTCGTGCCTTTGTGTCGTTGTGTGATCAAGGAAGCGGCAAGCACCGCGCCGCGAGGCTCGGATGACCCTGCTCGCCCTCCCGACCGCCCGCGACGAGGAATGGCGTTATGCCGATTTCGCGGCGCTCGAAGCGTTCGCGCTCGAGGACTTCGGCCGGTGGAAGGAAATCGCCCTCGCCCCCGGTGAAACGCGGCGCAAATGCCTCATCCTCGACGGCCCCGGCCCCGAGCTGCACCGCGTGCGCCTGACTCTCGGCGAAGGGGCGCGGGCCGAGCTGTTCGCAGTCAACGCGGGCGGCGCCTACACCCGGCTCGAGGTCGAGGTCCGCCTTGCCCGCGGGGCGCATTTCGAGTTCGGCGGCGTGACCATCGGCGGTGACAGCACCACCCGCGAGTTCGTCACGCGCACGATCCACGCCGAGCCCGAAGCCAGCTCGAACCAGGTCGTGCGGGCGGTCCACTGGGGCGAAGCGACCGGCAACTTCCTCGGCCGCATCGAGGTCGCCCGCCACGCGCAGCAGACCGATGCGGCGCAGGATTTCAAGGGGCTGCTGCTCGAGCGCGGCGCGGCGGCTAATGCCAAGCCCGAGCTCGAGATCTTCGCCGACGATGTCAAATGCGCCCACGGCGCGGCGATCGGCCAGCTCGACGAGGCCGCCCGCTTCTACATGGCCGCGCGCGGCATTCCGCCGGAGAGCGCGCGCAAGCTGCTGGTGCAGGCATTCATCGCCGACGCCTTCGTCGCGGTGGCAGACGAGGCGGAACGCGATGCGCTGCTCAACGCGGCGCTCGCAGCCCTGGGAGACAAGGCATGAGCGAGCACGACCCGATCCTCCCCGAGCTTGCCTCGGGAAGGGGGACCGCCCGCGAAGCGGGTAGTGGAGTGGGCGCCACCCTCCGCCAGTCACCTGCGGCGACCGCCACCTCCCCGCGCAAGCTCGGGGAGGATTTGCGGCGCGATTTCCCCGGCCTCGTGAGCGCCGACGGCAAGCCCTGGCACTACCTCGATTCCGCCGCCACCGCGCAGAAGCCGCAGGCGGTGATCGATGCGGTGGCCCGCGCGATCGGCGCCGACTACGCGACCGTCCACCGCGGGGTGTACACGCGCTCGGCGGAGATGACGCTCGGCTACGAGGCCGCGCGGCGGCGGGTGGCGCAGTTCGTCGGCGGCCGCGAGGACGAGATCGTCTTCACCCGCGGCGCGACCGAGGCGATCAACCTCGTCGCCTACGCCTGGCCCGACAAGCGCCGGGTGCTGCTGAGCGAGCTCGAGCACCATTCGAACATCGTCCCCTGGCAGCTCGCCGGGTGGCAGGTCGACGTCTGCCCGCTGACCGACGACGGCCGGATCGATCTCGACGCGGCCGAACGCCTGCTTACGCCCGATCACGCGATGGTCGCCTTCGCCCACGTTTCGAACGTGCTCGGCTCGGTGCTCGACGCGCCCC
Organism: uncultured Sphingomonadales bacterium; assembly: GCA_937898525.1. GTDB lineage: Bacteria > Pseudomonadota > Alphaproteobacteria > Sphingomonadales > Sphingomonadaceae > Croceibacterium_A. The sequence goes on along the minus strand of CALCBC010000015.1, from coordinate 122,196 downwards.
GCGCAGCCGAGCTCGCCCACGCGGTCGGCGCGAAGCTGCTGCTCGACGGCTGCCAGGCGGTGCCGCGCCTGCCGGTCGACGTCGCCGCGCTCGGCTGCGACTTCTACGCCTTCTCCGGCCACAAGCTCTACGGCCCGACCGGGATCGGCGCGCTGTGGGGACGGCACGAGCTGCTCGAGGCGATGCCGCCGTGGCAGGGCGGCGGCGCGATGATCGAGCGGGTCACCTTCGACAAGACCACCTTCGCCCCGCCGCCGCAGCGGTTCGAGGCCGGCACCCCGGCGATCGTCGAGGCGATCGGGTTCGGCGCCGCCTGCGACTACGTCTCGGCGATCGGGCTCGAGGCGATTCACGCCCACGAAGCGGAGCTGGTTGCAACGCTGCGCGAAGGGCTTCGCGGGATGAACGACGTGCGCGTGTTCGGTCCTGAGGACAGCGCGGGCATCGTCAGCTTCGCGCTCGAAGGCATTCATCCGCACGATCTCGGCACCATATTGGACGAGGAGAACGTCGCCATTCGCGCCGGGCACCACTGCGCCCAGCCGTTGATGGACCGGCTCGGCGTTCCGGCCACCGCGAGGGCGAGTTTCGGATTGTACAGCGACGAAAGCGACGTCGCCGCGCTGCTGCGCGGGATCGAGCGCACCAAGAGGATCTTCGGATGAACGAGGAAACCGGCAAGAGCTTCCGCATCGAGGAGGTCGAGGGCGTCCCCCCGCCGCCGCGCGCTCGCGTCGAGGACGCCGAGCCCGCGGCCGACAAGCTCGCGCGCAAGCGCGACTACCTCGAGGGCTTCCTCGCGCAGAAGCCGCAGGGCGACAACCCGACCGAACCCGGCGGCGCGCTCTACGAAGCCGTGATCGAGGCGCTGCGCGAGATCTACGACCCCGAAATTCCGGTCAACATCTACGACCTCGGGCTGATCTACGGCGTCGACATCAGCCCCGAGGGCGACGTCATGGTGACGATGACGCTGACCACCCCGCACTGCCCGGTCGCCGAATCGATGCCCGGCGAAGTCGAGCTGCGCGTGAGCTCGGTCCCGGGCGTGCGCGACGCCGAGGTCAACCTCGTGTGGGACCCGCCGTGGGACCCGGCCAAGATGAGCGACGAGGCCCGGCTCGAGCTGGGGATGCTGTGATGGACGAGAGCAAGCTTCGCCAGCGCCCCGCCGCTGTTACGCTGACCCCCGCCGCCGAGGCGCGCATCGCCGAGCTGATGGCGCGCGCGCCCGAAGGCGCGATCGGCGTCCGTCTGTCGACCCCGCGCCGCGGCTGCTCGGGGCTCGCCTATTCGGTCGACTATGTCACCGAGGAGCAGCCGTTCGACGAGAAGATCGTCACCCCGGGCGGGACCTTCTACATCGACGGCGCGAGCGTGCTCTACCTCGTCGGTTCGACGATGGACTGGCAGGAGGACGACTTCGCCGCCGGCTTCGTGTTTGACAACCCCAACGCGAAGGGTGCCTGTGGCTGCGGCGAGAGCTTCACGGTCTAGCACCGGCTTGCGGAGCCGTGCGCCCTACTCGCCGGCGAGGAACTCGATCAGCGCCTGTTCGTAAGCGTCGATCCGGTCATCGGCTCCGATCCTGGCGTCGAGCCATTCCCGCTCTTCGGCCGTGATTTCACGGGCGGCCCGGAGCTCGGCCATCCGGTCGCGCTCGGGCGCCTTGCCGCCGAACGCGAGGCTGAAGGCGCGCGGCGCGCTCCGCGCCATCCGACCGAGGAAGCCGGTCACGCGGGTGGTGTCGTCGGCGACGAAGGCTTCGAGCTCGGCCGCCCGCTCGCGGCTGAGCTGGGCGCTGCGCGAGACGACGCTCTCGAGGTAGCTGGCGACGCCCTGCACGAACAGCTGCTTCCATTCGAGCGCGTTGGCCGCCTCGAGCGTCGCGTCCTTGAGACGAAACAGCAGCTCGGCCTCGGCGCACGAGACGCGCGCCGGGCCGTCGCCGCCCGGCGCGAACAGCACGCGGCGCAGGATCGCCGCCTCGTCGGCGTTGACGTGGCCCGGAGCGAGCTCGCCGTGGCGCGTCGGGCCCTCACCGGTAAGCACCGCCTTCTCGACCTGTTCAAGGACGTACGCCTTGAGCGCCGCGGGCGTGTTCAGGCTGTGCTCGAGCACGCGGACCAGCAGTTCGAGCTCGGTCATCCCCTGGAGACGGCCGTCGCGGTCGATCCGCGAAATGAGCCAGTCCGCGGTTTCCTCGTTGACGTAGCCCCGCGGCGCTGTGCCGTTGACCACGAACTCGCCGACCGTCTCGACGAAGAAGTCGGACCATTCGGCGCTCGGCTCGGCCAGCGCGTCGTTGAGCGCGAAGATCGCCTCGACTTCCTCGGCCGACATCGCGCCGTCGGACCACCCGGCGCGGCGCAGGACCATGAGGTCGTCGGCGGAAATGGCGCCGCCGGCAGCGGCCTGGCGGGCGATATCGACGAACTGCACGGTCATAGACGAGCGCTCCCCCCGGGGTCTGCCTCCGGGTATCGCGCGACAAGCTTAAATCGGCGTTACCCGGCCCGGCGACGCAGCGCTGCGACGCAGGCGGCGCGGTCGACCTCCTGCCCGTCGCTGGCCCGGCGCGCCTCGACATGCGTCGCGACGGGCTCGCCACCCTCCTGCAGGGGGTAGAGAAACACATCGAGCACGCAGGGCTCGCCGGCGAACTGGAGCTTGCGCATGTCGCCTTCGCGAACGTCGAGGCGCGGGGCGCCGAAACGGCGCACGAGGCTCTCCGCGTTCTGTTCGATCACGGCCTCGAGCCCCGGCAGCCGCATGATCGCGGGCGCGCGCGGGTGAGTGACGAGCGGCGGAGTCGGGCGCGTCGGCGGAACCTGCGACTCGGCTTGCGGCGAGGGCGGGGCAGGGGCGGCCGGCGGAGGCGGGGTGGGCACCGAGATGGTCGTGCAGCCCGCCCCGACGAGCGTCAGGGCGAGCACGAGGCCCTTGTGCGGGTCAGGCAGTGTCACGGGCCGGTCCTTTGCGGTGAATCAGGTGCGTGGAAGCCGCCGCGCCGAGGATCGGAGCGATGAAATTGACGAACGGCAACGAGAGCAGCGCGGTCACCGCGCCGCCAAGCAGGAACCGCTCGCCGCGCGCGACCGGGGCGAGGTCGGCCGCGTTGCGCCGGTGCCGCAGCCAGACCATCTCCTCGAGCTCGCGCCCGATGAGCACCGTGTTGACGAGGAAGAACACCAGCGCCGGGCCGACGCCGGTGAACAGCAGCGCCAGCGCGACCGGCAATGCGACCAGGTTGATTCCCAGCGCACGCAACGCCGAGCGCAAGCTGGTCGAGAACTGCTCGGCGACCGGCAGGTCGCGCGCACGGGCCGCGGCCTCGGGATAGTGCCGCGCCTCGACCGCGTGGACCACCTCGTCGGCGAAGAAGCCGATCACCGCCATCGCCACGATCCGCCAGACCAGCCACAACCCGACCAGCGTCAGCACCAGAGCCGCGGCCTGGCGCAGCAAGCCGGCGCCGTCGAAAAGCGCCTCGTCGAGCCCCGCCCGGCCGAGCGCGCAGTCGATCCCGAGCCACCCGCCCCAGGCGATCCCCACCGCGAGCACGACTGTCACTGCCACGCTCTTGACCAGGATGCGGAGCATGCGCGGGTCCGCCAGCTGGCCAAGCGCGAGGAGCATGGAGGAGACGACCGACGGCATCCCCGCTTGCGATTGCGCGCGCGGCAGGCCAAGTCAACGCTCCGAACTCCCGCGGCGCCGTCCCGGCCGTCGCGGCTCCCCGCGCGACCCGGAAGGATTCATGACACAACCGAAATACGACGTGATCGCGATCGGCAACGCCATCGTCGACATCATGGCCCCCTGCGAGGACCGGCTGATCGAGCAGCTGAAGCTGAACCGCGGCGGGATGACGCTGGTCGACGCGGCGCGCGCTCGCGAGCTTTACGACGCGATGGGCCCGGCACGCGAGGTCTCGGGTGGGTCGGCGGCCAACACGCTCGCCGGGCTGGCCGCGCTCGGCGCGCGCTGCGCGTTCATTGGCCAGGTCGCGAACGACCAGTTCGGCCAGGTCTTCGCGCACGACATCCGCTCGGTCGGGATCGATTTCGAAACCCCTGCGCGCGAAGGCGAGCCGCCAACCGCGCAGTGCCTGATCTTCGTCACGCCCGACGGGCAGCGGACGATGAACACCTTCCTCGGCGCTTCGCAGTTCCTGCCGGCCGCGGCGCTCGACGAGCAGGCGATCGGCAACGCCGGCATCCTCTATCTCGAGGGTTACCTGTGGGATCCCGAGGAGCCGCGAGCGGCGATGCGCCGGGCAATCGGGGCAGCGCGCGCCGCTGGCCGCAAGGTTGCCTTCACGCTCAGCGAAGTGTTCGTCATCGAGCGCCACGGCGACGACTTCCGCGCGCTGATCGAGGACGGACTGATCGACATCCTGTTCGCCAACCATCTCGAGCTCGCCGCGCTGACCGGCCTGCCCGATTTCCATGAAGGCATCGCCGCGCTGCGCGACAAGGTGCCGACGCTGGTCGTCACTCGCAGCGCCGAGGGCGCCGTGGCCTGCTCGGGAGGTGAATACGCCGAAGTGCCCGCCGAGCCGATCGCGCGCGTCGTCGACACGACCGGCGCCGGCGACCAGTTCGCCGCCGGCTTCCTCGCCGGCCACGTCCGCGGCCTGCCGCTCGAGACCCGCCTGCGGATGGGCGCGATCGCCGCCGCCGAGGTGATCGGCCACATCGGCCCACGGCCCGAGGTTAAGGTGGCGGAACTGATCGCAGAGAAGCTGGGGGTCTAATCTTCCCCATCGCGCTCCGCGCGACAGGGCGATCTTAGCCGGCCTTCTCCCGCCCGACCTCGCGCCAGCCGATGTCGCGGCGGCAGAAGCCGGTCGGGAAGTCGATCCGGTCGACCGCGGCGTAGGCCCTGGCCTGCGCCTCGGCGACAGTTTCTCCGAGAGCGGTGACATTGAGCACGCGCCCCCCGTTCGCCACCAGCCGGCCCTCGGCGTTGCGCGCGGTGCCGGCGTGGAAGACCTTGGCGCCGTCGGCCTCGGCCTCGGCGATCCCCGCGATCGTGCCGCCCTTCTTCGGCGTGCCCGGGTATCCCTCGGCGGCCATGACCACGGTCAGCGCGCGGGCGGCGGAAAACTTCGGCGGCCTGAGCGCACCGAGGCGGCTCTCGGCGGAGGCGAGCAGGTATTCACCGAGATCGCTCTCAAGCCGCATCATCAGCACCTGGCATTCCGGGTCGCCGAAGCGGCAGTTGTATTCGACCAGCTTCGGCCCGTCGGCGGTGAGCATCAGTCCGGCATAGAGCACCCCGACGTAGGGCGTGCCCTCCTCGGCGAGAGTCTTCACGGTCGGGGCGATGATCCGCTGCATGACCTGCCCGCGCAGGTCGGGAGTGAGCACGCGAGCCGGGCTGTAGGCCCCCATGCCGCCCGTGTTGGGACCGGTGTCCCTGTCGCCCACGCGCTTGTGGTCCTGCGCGCTGCCGAACGGCAGGATGATCGCGCCGTCCGTGAGAGCGAAGAAGCTGACTTCCTCGCCTTCCATGAATTCCTCGATCACCACCTCGGCGCCGGCCGCACCCATCGCACCGCCGTACATGTCGGCTAGCGCGGTCTCGGCCTCGGCACGGGTCGCGGCGATCACCACGCCCTTGCCCGCGGCGAGCCCGTCGGCCTTGAGCACGTAGGGCGCCTCGAACCGGTCGAGCGCGGCGAGCGCGTCGGCGAGCGAAGTCGTATGCGCGTAGCCGGCGGTCGGGATTCCGGCGCGGTCGCACAGCGCCTTGGTGAAGGCCTTGCTCCCCTCGAGCCGCGCGGCGGCGCGGGACGGGCCGAATACCGCGATTCCCGCGGCGCGCAGCGAATCGGCGAGCCCGTCGACCAGCGGCGCCTCGGGGCCGATCACGACGAGACCGATCGCCTTGTTGCCGCAGAAAGCCACGATCTCGCCGTGGCTCGCGGGGTCGAGCGCGACCAGCTCGGTGTGGTCGGCGATCCCGGGATTGCCCGGCGCGGCGTAGAGGCGGCCGCCCTCTTCCGTTATCAGGCGGGATTGCGCGAGCTTCCACGCCAGCGCATGCTCGCGCCCGCCCGATCCCAGCAGCAGGATGTTCATGCCCGGCCCTTCCGACAGCAGGTTTGATGACGACGAGATGGCCGCCGGCGGGCTGGTAGCCAAGGGGCAGCCCGGCGACAACGCCGCGCCGCTGACGATCACCGAGATTTCGCAGCTGCTCAAGCGTACGGTCGAGGACCGGTTCGGCTTCGTGCGCCTGCGCGGCGAGCTGTCGGGGGTCAAGCGTGCGGCTTCGGGGCACCTCTACTGCTGTCTCAAGGACGAGGGCGCGGTGATCGACGGCGTCATGTGGCGCGGCTCGGTGCAGCGGCTGTCGTTCCTGCCCGAGGACGGGATCGAGGTCGTCGCCGGCGGCAAGCTGACCACTTACCCGGGCCGCTCGAAGTACCAGATCGTCATCGAGACGATGGAGATCGCCGGCGAGGGCGCGCTGCTCGCGCTGCTCGACAAGACCCGCCGCCGGCTCGAGGCGGAGGGCCTGTTCGATGCCTCGCGCAAGCGGCCGTTGCCGTTCCTGCCCGGCGTGATTGGCGTGGTCACCTCGCCGACCGGCGCAGTGATCCGAGACATCCTCCACCGGCTCGGGGACCGCTTCCCGAGCCGCGTGCTGGTCTGGCCGGTGCTGGTCCAGGGGCAAGGCGCGGCCGAACAGGTCGCCGCGGCGCTGCGCGGGTTCGCCGCGATCGCGCCCGGTGGCCCGGTGCCGCGGCCCGACCTGCTGATCGTCGCCCGCGGCGGCGGATCGATCGAGGACCTGTGGGCCTTCAACGAGGAGATCGTGGTCCGCGCCATCGCCGACTCGCCGATTCCGGTGATCAGCGCGGTCGGGCACGAGACCGACACCACGCTGGCGGACTTCGCGGCCGACCGCCGCGCGCCGACGCCGACCGCCGCGGCCGAGATGGCGGTCCCCGTGCGCCGTGAGCTCGCCGCGACGCTCGACGAGCTCGGCCTCCGGCAGCGCAAGTGCGCACTGCGCCCGGTCGAGCTCGGCCGCGAACGCCTCGCCGCGCGTGTCGCGCGCCTGCCGCGGCCGGAAACGCTCACCACCGTACCGGGACAACGGCTCGACGATCTTGCCGATGGCCTGCGCCGCGGGCTCGCCGACCGTGCGGCGCAAGCTCGTGAGCGGCTGCAGTTCGCCTCGGCGCGGCTGTCCGGCCCGCTGCTCGCTGCGCGGCTGGACCACGCCCGGCACCGTCTCGCGAGCATACGGCTGACCCCGACTCTGGTCACGGCGCGAATCCGCGAGCAGCGCGACAAGCTCGAATCGATTCGGCGACTGGCCGAGCACCTGCACCCGGAGAGGCCACTCGAACGCGGCTACGCGATGGTGCTCGATAGCGCCGGCAAGGCGGTGACCAGCGCCGCTGTGGCGCGCAGGGAGCCGGCGCTCGGGCTCAAGTTCCGCGACGGCCAGCTCGAGGTCGTCCCGGCGGGAAGCTCGCCGCGTCCGGCGCGGCCGAAGCCCGCCGCGGCGCCCGGCGAGCAGCCGAAATTGCTTTAGTGGTCCGCGGTTGGTAAGTCCGTGCCCATGCTGATGTCCTCCGGCGACAACGCCGCCACCCTGATCTACGGCCCGAACAGCTTCCGCGTGGTCAAGCCCGGGCGCTTCGTCACCTGCGCGGTGACCGGCGAGGCCATCCCGCTGGAAGAGCTGCGCTACTGGAGCGCCGAACGGCAGGAGGCCTACGCCAGCGCCGAGATCGCCACCCGAAGGCTGCTCGGCCAGGCGTGAGGAGTTTTGTCGCGCTCGTTTCCATCGGGGCCCTGGTCGCCTGCGTGGCCCCTGCCGACGACAGCGCTCCGGCAACCGCCCCCACCGCAACGCCCACGCCGACACAGGCACCGGTGCCCTCACCCGTTCCACCTCCGCCCCCGGCCGGGCCCGCCACCTTCGTCTATTCGGGCGAGCTGACCCAGGGCGGATGGCTTCGCGGGCAGGCCCCGGCCGGCACGGTGAGCGCGCGGATCGGCGAGCAGCCTCTGTCGCTCGACCCCGAGGGGCGGTTCTTCGCCGCGTTCGATCGCGACGCCGGGCCGACCACCACGCTGACCGCGGTGCTGCGCGACGGCCGCACGGTCGAGAGTCCGCTGACGGTTGCCCCGCGCGCCTGGCACATCGAGCACGTCAACGCGGATTTCCGCGCCAACGTGCCCGACGCCGAGTTCACGCGCCGCCGCGAGCCCGAGCTGGCGCGCATCGCTGCCGCGCGGGCGATCGAGAGCGGCAGCGAGGGCTGGCGACAGACCTTCATCTGGCCCGTCACCGGGCGCATCTCGGGCCGGTTCGGCTCGCAGCGCGTCTACCGCGGCAAGCCCGGCAGCTATCACTCGGGACTCGACATCGCCGGCGGGGCGGGGACGACCTACGTCGCACCCGCCGACGGCGTCGTCGTGCTCGCGGCCGAGACACCGTTCACGCTCGAGGGCTACCTGCTGATCGTCGATCACGGGCAGGGGCTGTCAAGCGCATTCCTGCACAGCTCGGAACTGCTCGTGCGCGAAGGCGAGCGTGTCAGGCAGGGTCAGCCGATCGGCCGCATCGGCGCGACCGGGCGCGCGACGGGTCCGCACCTTCACTGGGGGCTGATGTGGCGCGGGCAGCGGCTCGATCCGCTGCTGTTCGTCGGGCCGTTGCCCTGAAGGCCGAAAAGGGTGTTAGCGGCTGCGCAGGTTGAGCATGTGGCCGAGCGCCACGAGCGAAACGCCGATGATCGTCAGCACCGCTTCCTCGACGCCGTGCTCGACCGCGAGCCCGCCGCCCATGAAGGTGAGTCCGGTCATCGCCACGACGAACGGGGCCGCGCGGCGGTGGCGAATCGCGCCGACGCCGATCGCGACGCCGGCGATAATCATCGCCAGCAGCAGGCCGGCGCGGTGAAAGATCGGATCGAGAAGGATGCTGCCGCCAAGCCCGAGGCCGGCGACGATGACGATCCCGACCACGCAGTGCACCGCGCACAGGCACGACAGAAGCATGCCCATCCGGTCCAGCCGGCCACGAATCCACGGAAATGCCTGCGTCATCGCGGCCCCATCTATGTAACTGTATAACGTTGCGCAAGTCCCTCCGGGACGGATCGTCTCACCCTTGCGCTTTGACGCTTGCGGGCGCACCTACGCCGCCATGGCCACAGGGACGGGAATCGGGGCAGCACTGCCCGCTAAGGCCGGCACGCGGCCGCTCGCGCTGGCGCGCTGGCTGCTCGCGGTCGCTGCGCTGGTGGTGTTGATCGTCGCGGTCGGGGGCATCACCCGGCTGACCGAAAGCGGGCTGTCGATCACCGAGTGGAAGCCGGTCACCGGCGCGATTCCGCCGCTGACCGACGCGCAGTGGCAGGCCGAGTTCGAGGCCTACCAGCGGATCGGCGAGTACCGTCAGATCAACGGCCCGGCCGGCATGACGCTGGCAGACTACAAGTTCATCTACTTCTGGGAGTGGTTCCACCGCCTGCTCGGCCGGCTGATCGGGCTAGCCTTCGCGTTGCCGCTGGCGTGGTTCTGGCTGCGCGGCGCGATACCCGCGGGCTACAAGCCGCGGCTGCTGGCGCTGCTCGCGCTCGGGGCGTTGCAGGGGGTGTTCGGCTGGTACATGGTCCGCTCGGGCCTCAATGCCGAAGTCACCGACGTCAGCCACTTCTGGCTCTCGGTTCACCTGCTGACCGCGCTGTTCACCCTCGCCGGGCTCGTGTGGACCGCGCTCGACCTGCTCGCGCTGCACCGCGATCCTTCCGCGCGGCCGGCGCGACTGACCGGGCTGTCGACCGTCACCGGGCTGATCCTGTTCGTCCAGCTGCTGCTCGGAGCCTGGGTCGCAGGGCTCAACGCCGGGCTCGTCTCGGACACCTGGCCGCTCATGCAGGGACGATTCGTGCCCGAGGCGAACTGGTCGCAGGGCGCAGCATGGGCGCTGACGCACGACCCGTTCCTGCTGCACTTCCTCCACCGCTGGTGGGCGTGGGTCGCGGTGGCGGCCCTTGTCGTGCTGGCGCGCAAGGTGCGGCGTGCCGAACGTCGTGCCTCGATCGCGATCCACTCGGCGTTCGGCACGCAGATCCTGCTCGGCGTGGCCACCGTGCTGACCGGCGTCGCACTGTGGCTCGCGGTGCTGCACCAGCTGGTCGGCGCGCTGCTGGTCGCAGCGACCGCGTGGGGGGCGCACGTGCACGGGCGAAAGACACGGACGTGAGCGCGCTGATCTGGTCGCCGTTCGCCGACGAAGACAGCGCGGCCGCGGTGGCCCGGCAGCTGCTCGACGAAGAGCTCGTCGCCTGCGCCAACATCCTGCCGCCAATGCGCTCGCTCTACGTCTGGCGCGGCGAGCGGGGCGAGGCGTGCGAGATCGCCGTGCTGTTCAAGACCGACGCGAGCCTGCTCGACCGCGCGACGGCGCGGCTCGCCGAAATCCATCCGTATGAAACGCCCGCGGTGCTCGGCTGGCGGGTCGATGCGGTCGCCGCTCCCACGGCCGAGTGGCTCGGTGAACTCGCCGGCGCGAAAGACCCGCAATGAGGAGCCTGGACCGCCGCTCGCTGATCTGCCTCGCTGCCGGCGGTGTCGCGCTGGCGGCGCTCCCGGCACGAGGAGCTTCGCATGGCGCAGCCTTCGACCCGCCGCTGGCGCCGATGCTCTACGCCCGGCGGCTCGAGCGCGAGCTTCCCGATGGCGCGAGCTTCGCGGTCACCCGCCGCTTCGCCATTCGCTTCTTGCGCCAGGCCGACGGCTTCCGGGTCGAGGGCGAGCAGGTCGGCGTCGAGGTCGACGCGCCCGAGGCGCTGGCCGAGTTCGCCCGGCTCGAACGCGAGCGTCGCGAGACCGGCCTGTTCCCGCTCGTCCTCGACTTCGAAGGAATCATCCGCGGCGGGGACCCGGCCGTCGATACGGCCCGACTCGACGAGGCGGTGCGCGAGGCGGAGGCGCGGATCGAACAGGGCGACCATCCGCCGGCCGAGCGCGAACGGCAGCGTGCGTTCGTCGAGGCAGTCCACCGAAGCGCCGGCGCGATCCTGACCGAGCTGCCGCGCGACCTGTTCGCTCCGGTCGACTGCCCGCGCAGCGACCGCCGCACGGTCGCATTACCGGGCGGAGGCACGGGGGAGGTTCGCCAGACCTTCGACGCGGTGCGCGAGCCGGCGACGGGGCTGATGCGCGAGGCGCGACGCGAGGTAACCACCGCGATCGGGGTCGACCGGCGCCGCACGGTCGAAAGCTGGACGCTCGACCCCCTCGCCTGATCGGGCGGTATTATTTTACCTCTCCGCAAACCCGCCGATTCGCTTGACTTGCGAGCCTCGACGCGACAAAGCGCCCGCTCCCGCGGGCCGAGCGATTCATCGGCTCGCCACACGTTTCTTCAGCAAGGTACCCCAGCCATGAAGGCGCTCAGCAAGATCACCCGGTCGATCAAGCCGGCCGAGGTCGAGAAGAAGTGGCACCTGATCGATGCCGAGGGGCTGGTCGTCGGCCGCCTCGCAGTGATCATCGCCAATCTCCTGCGCGGCAAGCACAAGCCGAGCTTCACCCCGCACGTCGACTGCGGCGACCACGTGGTCGTGATCAATGTCGACAAGGTCGCCCTGACCGGCAACAAGCGGGCCGAGAAGACCTACTACAAGCACACCGGCTACCCCGGCGGGATCAAGGCGATCACCGCCGACAAGGTGCTCGACGGCCGCTTCCCCGAGCGCGTGCTCGAGAAGGCGGTCGAGCGGATGATCCCGCGCGGCCCGCTCGGGCGCCAGCAGATGAAGGCGCTGCACCTCTACGCCGGCAGCGAGCACCCGCACGCCGGCAACCAGCCGGTGACGCTCGACGTCGCCTCGCTCAACCGCAAGAACAAGGCAGCCAAGTGATGGCCCCTGAAACCGACAACGCCCCCGAAACGCCCGAGACCGGCACCGTCACCGATCTCGCCGACCTGCAGACGCTGGCGCCCGCGACGGGCGAGCCCGAGGCGCCGAAGGTCTCGAACGCCCCGCTGCGCGAACAGGAGCTGGACGCGCAGGGCCGCGCCTACGCGACCGGCCGCCGCAAGGACGCCGTCGCCCGCGTGTGGCTCAAGCCGGGCACCGGCAAGATCACCGTCAACGGTCGCGACCAGGAAGTGTTCTTCGCCCGTCCGACTCTGCGACTGATCATCAACCAGCCGTTCCAGATCACCGGCCGCGAGGGCCAGTACGACGTGGTCTGCACCGTTTCGGGCGGCGGCCTTTCGGGACAGGCCGGTGCGGTCAAGCACGGCATCAGCCAGGCGCTCGCCAAGTACGAGCCGGCGCTGCGCCCGACGGTCAAGGCTGCCGGCTTCCTGACCCGCGACAGCCGCGTGGTCGAGCGCAAGAAGTACGGCCGCGCCAAGGCCCGCCGCAGCTTCCAGTTCTCGAAGCGCTGATCTCCCGGTTCCTCCGGAACCCGAGAAGGGCGGTCCCGCGAAGGGCCGCCCTTTTTCGTGCGACATTTTCGTCCGTTGCGCTCACCGCGCGCGGCGCTACCATCGTCCGCGAGACCCCGAAGAGGGCCGCAAGCGAGGAGGATGCGCGGTGGCGTACAACACCAAGGTCGGGTCGCTCGACGCCTACGAGAAGGGCTCGATCGAGCTGGCGGACGATCTCAGGAAATACGCCTTCTCCAACATTTACGAAGTCGCCGGCAAGTCAGCGCCATTCGAGCGCGTGGCCGTCGTGCAGAACCTCGAATACGTCGCCGAGACCGTGCGGATCGAGGGCGACTCGCCGTGGTACGCCGCGCCGCACGACGAATTCGCGCTGGTGATGGACGGCGAGGTCACGTTCCGCTTCGTCAAGCTCGCGGACGACCAGGTCCCGGGGCACGAAGGCGGCGCCGTGCGCCTGGGCGGCGTGCCCAACGGGCCGAACATGGGCCGCGTGACCGCACGCCGCGGGCACCAGGTTCTGCTCCCGAAGGGGGCGGCCTACCAGATGAGCGCGGCAAAACCCGCGGTGGCGATCGTGCAGACCCGGGACGGGCCGGAAACGGTCAAGCGCTGGTCCGAGATCTGCACCCTGGCCTGAGGAGAGAGCGAATGGACGCGATCACCACCAGAATCGCTGCCACGGGCACCGATCCGGACACCGGCTACACCAGCTACCGGCTCGGCGGGTTCGAGTTCACCCGCGACGAGTATTTCGCCCACGTGAGCTGGCCCAAGGGCAGCCACATCATCGAGATCGACCGTTTCCTGCGCGCGATGGTGCGCGATATCGGCTGGGGGTTCTTCTACGGCTGGATCTTTTTCGACGACATTTTCGGCACGACCAACCACTACGGCACGGTCGACTTGTTCGCGGGCGCCTACGACGCCGGCTACAAGGCGAAGGGCCTCGACCATCTCGAGACCTTCCCCGCGGAGGTCGTCAAGGAAGCGTTCGAGACGATCAGCCAGAACTGGATCAACGAGGGCTACGACCCGTTGCGCGCGCCGCTCGAGACGGGATCTCCGCTCGGCCCCAAGACGGTCGAGCGGACCGACGAGCTGGTCCGCGGGTTCGCCGCGGCGAGCCGCATGCTCGGGCTCGAGGGCGAGCCCCCGGTGCGCTCAGACGCGACCGGGCACCCGATCAACCGCGCCTTCGCCGACCTCGAGTTCGACCGGCCCGAGATCGAATGCGAGCCCGGCTTCGAGGGCCAGCTCCACGCGATCAACCTGTTCGATCACATCGCCCGCGCCGACGTGACCTGGAACCCGTCGTTCACCGCGGTGACCGGCGCCAGCATCTGCTGCGTGACCAGCGAGGAGCACATGCTGCCGGTGATCCACGGCAACGACCGCAACGAGTGGTTCGTCCAGCTGACCGACGAGATCCACTGGCAGATCGCCGACAAGAACTCGGGCCAGCCGCGCGGCACGATCGTGATGAAGGCCGGCGACGTCTGCGCGATGCCCGCCGACATTCGCCACCAGGGCTTCAGCCCCAAGCGCTCGATGCTGATGGTGCTCGAGAACGGCACGCCGGGGCTCGAGAAGCGATACGCCAGCGGCGAGCTCAAGCCGTACCCCGTCGATTTCGGCTGACCCGCCTTCCATGCTTGCGGCACGGCCCGCGGCCCGCCGCCATAATCGGCTGCCCGTTCCTGCGAGCGGCAGCCCCCGCCAACCTCACGATCCCGCGAAGGACGTTCATGCCCAAGGCCGCTCGCTTCCTGCTTCTCGCCACCGCGCTCGCCGCCCTGCATCCTGCGGCGGCGGAACCCGACTACTTCGGCTGGGACCAGTACCTCGGCGGTCCGGACAGCGCGCAGTACTCGGCCCTCACCCAGATCACGCCCGAGAACGTCGCCGAACTCGAAGTCGTCTGGGAATACCCTACCGGCGAGGGCGCACCGCCGCAGTTCAACCCGATCGTCGTCGACGGCACGATGTACGTGCAGACCGGCAGCGGGCAGATCGCCGCGCTCGATCCCGCGACCGGGCGCGAGTTGTGGAAGAGCGAGGCCACCGGGCGCATCGGGTCGCGCGGGATCAACTACTGGCAGAGCGCCGACGGCTCGGACCGGCGGCTGGTGTTCCTCAACGAGGGACTCGTCCGCGCGATCGACGCGCGCACCGGCAGGTACGTGCCCAACTTCAGCATCGACCTGCGAGACGCGCTGCCCGAGGGCTCGATCGTTCCCGAGCGGCCGCTGATGACGAGCAATCCGGGCCGGGTGTTCGAGGACCTGTTCATCGTCTCGCTGCCCGGCGGGCAGGGCTACGGCTCCTATCCCTCGAACATCCAGGCCTACGACATCCGCACCGGTGCCCTGGCGTGGACCTTCAACATGATTCCGCGGATCGGCGAGCCCGGCTCCGAGAGCTGGCCCGAGATGGGCCGCGAGACCTTCGGCGGCGGGCACAACTGGTCCGAGTTCACGGTCGATACCGAGGCAGGCGTCGCCTACATCCCGACAGGCAGTCCGCGGTTCGATTTCTACGGCGGTAACCGGCCGGGCGACAATCTCTACGGCAATTCGCTGCTCGCGCTCGACGCGCGCACCGGCAAGCTGCTGTGGCACTTCCAGGCCGTCCACCACGACCTGTGGGACTACGATCTGCCGAGCGCCCCCAAGCTCCTGACGATTCGCAAGGACGGACAGGAAATTCCCGCCGTAGTGATCGCCACCAAGCACGGATTCGTGTTCGCGTTCGACCGCCGCACCGGCGAGCCGGTCTGGCCGGTCGAGGAGCGGCCGGTCCCGGCATCCGACGTCCCCGGCGAGCAGGCCTCGCCGACCCAGCCGTTCCCGACCTGGCCCCTGCCGTTCTCGCGCCAAAGCTTCACCGAGGCCGACATCAACCCGCATGTCCCCGAAGAGGACCAGGCGAAGATCCGCGAGATCCTGCGCACCGCGCGCAACGAGGGCCTGTTCACCCCACCGAGCGTGCGTGGCTCGATCTCGATGCCAGGTCACAATGGCGGGACCAGCTGGGGCGGCACGGCGATCGATCCCGAACGCGGGCGGCTGTTCGTGGTCAGCCGCGAAATCCCGACGCTCAACACACTGGTTCCCGACAACCGGCCGGAGACCCGGGCGGCGATGCCGAACGCGAGCCCGGAGATCCCTGTGTACGGCTCGCCTTACAACTTCATGCTGCAGTCGAACGGGATGGCCGCGATCAAGCCGCCGTTCTCGTTCCTGACCGCCTACGACATGAACACCGGGGAGCAGCTCTACCACCTGCCGAACGGCGAGAGCTGGGTGCTCGAGCAGCAGGGCGTGACCGGCACCGGGAGCCAGGCGCCGCGCGGCGGCCCGGTCGCCACCGCGAGCGGGCTGCTGTTCGTCGGCACCGCCGGCGACCGCACGTTTCGTGCCCGCGACGCGGCCACCGGCGCGGTACTGTGGGAGCACGAACTGGATGCCGCCACCGAGGGCGTGCCCGCGATCTACGAGGTTGGCGGCCGCCAGTTCGTGACCATCCCGGTCGGCGGCGACGGGCTGTTCCCGCACAAGGGGCAGCCCGCGCCGGGGCCGAGCCGTTACGTGACCTTCGCGCTGCCTTCGCGAGAAGGCTGAAACCGCTTTCCTACACGCTCACGTTCCCGGTACGTTCGCATGATGCTCGATTCGCTTCAGGCCAACACCGCAGGTCGGCGCGCTTTCGCCGGGTCGTTGTATCGCCCCCCGGCTGGTGCGCGCTCGCCGAGAACCATGGCGAGCGCCAACATCGGGGCTTTCGCGCCCTCTTCGCGCGCCCGGCAGTCGTGAGCATGCGGCGCACTGCGGGCGAACCTCGACAGCGCCGAACCCCGGCGGCATTTGACCGGCCACGCTTTTCAGGGGATTGCCCATGACCGACGACCTTCGCTTCTACATCGACGGAGCCTGGGTAGATCGCCCCGATGCGCCGCGCATCGCCGTGCGCAATCCCGCGAGCGAGGAGGTCATCGGGCACATTGCCGCCGGCACCCCGGCCGACGTCGACCTTGCCGTCGCGGCCGCGCGCCGCGCGTTCGAATCGTTCTCGCGGACACCGGTGGCCGACCGGCTCGCCCTGCTCGAGCGTATCCGCGACCTGCTCGAGGAGCGCAGCGAGCGCTTCGCGCAGGCGATCGTCGCCGAGATGGGCGCGGCGATCACCTTCGCCCGCGCCGGGCAATGCCACTTCGGGATCGAGCACGTGCGCGTGGCGATCGACGTGCTGCGCCGCTACGAATTCGAAGGCGACGTCGACGGGGTTCACGTGCGCCGCGAGCCGATCGGCGTGGTCGCGGCGATCACCCCGTGGAACTGGCCGCTCTACCAGATCACCGCCAAGGTTGCGCCGGCGATCGCCGCCGGCTGCACGGTGGTGCTCAAGCCGAGCGAGCTGTCGCCGTTCAGCGCGCTGCTGTTCGCCGAGGTCATGCATGACGCCGGGGCGCCGCCGGGCGTGTTCAATCTCGTCAACGGAACGGGCGAGGCCGTCGGCGCGGCAATGGCGGCGCATTCCGACGTCGACATGGTCTCGTTCACCGGCTCGACCCGGGCCGGCGTGCTCGTGGCGCAGGCGGCCGCGCCAACGATCAAGCGCGTGGTGCAGGAGCTCGGCGGCAAGTCGCCCAACGTGTTCCTGCCCGATGCCGATTTCGCGACCGCCGTGCCCAAGGGCGTGCTCGGGATGATGCGCAACGTCGGCCAGTCGTGCGCCTCGCCGACGCGAATGGTCGTGCCGCGCGCGCGCCTCGCCGAAGTCGAGGACCTCGCGGCCGAGACTGCCAGCGCCATAGTCGTCGGCGACCCGCTCGACGAGGCCACGGTGCTCGGCCCGCTCGCCAACGCGCCGCAGTTCGACAAGGTGCAGGGCCTGATCGAGGCGGGCATCGCGGAAGGCGCGAAGCTGGTGTGCGGCGGCCCCGGCCGCCCGCCCGGCCTCAACCGGGGCTATTTCGCCCGGCCGACCGTCTTCTCGGAAGTGACTCCTGAGATGCGCATCGCCCAGGAGGAGATCTTCGGCCCGGTGCTGGTGCTGATGCCGTACGACGACGAGGACGACGCGATCCGCATCGCCAACGCCACGGTCTATGGCCTCAGCTCGCACGTACAGTCGGCCGACCGGGAAGCCGCCCGCCGGGTGGCCCGCCGGATCCGCGCGGGGCAGGTGCACATCAACTACCCGGCCTGGTCGGGTCATGCCCCGTTCGGCGGCTACCGCCAGTCGGGCAACGGCCGCGAATACGGGGTGTTCGGGCTCGAGGAGTATCTCGAGGTCAAGGCGATCCTCGGGTACTAGATCCTCCCCGAGCTCGTCTTGGGAAGGGTTAGTGCACCGGCGGGTCGGTGCGCGGGACCTGGTTGACCGGGGCGACCGGCTCGCCGGGCTCACGCGGTGGCAGGGCGTTCTCGGGCACGTCGTCGATCTGCATCGCCGGAGTCGGCACCTCGTCGAGGCTGCGCACGCGCACCTCGAGGCGCTCGCCGTCCCAGAGAATCTCGTTGAAGCTCGGCGGAGTCGAGCGGATGCGCTGCGACAGCGTTCCGGCGCCGATCATCCGCACCGGGCCCTCGCGAGTGTCTTCGAGGATGTCGAACGGGTCGTGGACGTGGCCGCTGAGCACGCCGAGCACGGAACGCCGGGCGAGCTCGGTCAGCGCGCGCTTGCCGTTGACCGTCAGCGCCGTCCCCCTGGTGCCGACCTCGCGCAGCGGGTGGTGCACGGCGACCAGCGCGCGCGTCCCCTTCGGCAGCGCGTCAAGCGCGGCGAGGCACTGGCGCAGGGCCGAACGCGAAACCCATCCCTTCGACCAGTTGAAGCGCGGCTGCGCGCGCACCGCGGTCTTCAGCGGAACGATCGCCAGTTCCGGCAGGTCGATCTCGCGCTCGACCAGGCCCTGGATCGCCCGAAAGCGGCGGTATGGTGCCACGAAGCGCTCGATCAGGTTGAAGTACGGCATGTCGTGGTTGCCGATCTCGACGGTGACCGGAACCTCGAGCGAGCGGATCCACCGGCACGCGGCGTCGAACTCGCGGTGGCGCGCGCGCATCGTCAGGTCGCCGGTGATGGCCACCGCGGCGGGCTGCCTCGCGGCGATCTCGGCCTGCACCCAGTCGAGCGCCTGGTTGTCCTCGAGCCCGAAATGGATGTCGCTGAGGTGGAAGAGCAGGGTTTCACGCGCCATCGCGGCAGGTCGCTACCAGATCGACCTCGGCTGTCGCCAGCACGAACTCCGTCTCGGGCGCAGCCTCTGCCTGTTCGCCGTCGATCAGCAGGCCGAACGGATTGCCGCGCGTGCTCGCCAGCCGCAGCTTCGGAGCGTTGCCGAGCACTTCGTGGGGCCCCTCGCGGAAGTTGCGGCGGACCAGCGCCCAGCCCTGTTCGAGATACTCGGCGGCGGTCTCGGCATGGTAGGCGACGACCTCGATCGCCTGCGGACCCGGCTCGAGGCACAGCAGCGGGTACCCCTCATGGCGCCCGAGCGGCGGTGCCGCGCAGCGGATCATCTCGCCGGTCAGCGTCTCATCGATCGCCTCGATCGCGCTTTCGGCCAGCTCGACGACCGCGGCCTCGCGCATCGCCTCGCGCACCCGGCCCCAGCTCGTCCCGGGCCCGGCGAGGATTCCGGCATAGCCGGTGCCGGCGGCCGCGCGGACGACCGACGGACGGCGCCGCTCCGCCTCGCCGCGGGCGAACGCCGCGATCACTTCCTCCATCGGTCGATCGCCGTGAAGCCGATGGTACAGCAGGTTCATCGTCCCGCCGGGCAGCACGAGCACCTCGCCATCCCAGCCGGCCAGCTCGCCGAGCAGGCTGTTGATCGTGCCGTCGCCGGTGAAGACCGCCACCACGGCGATCCCGGACGCGGCCAGCTCGGCAGCCGCAGGCAGAGGCTCGTCGGGAAACACCGTTCGCGATGCGACCCTGAGGCCGTTGTCGCCGCAGCACGCTTCGAGCGCGGCCAGCGCGTCCTCATCGTTGCTGCCGCTCGCCGCGTTGGCGACCAGCCATATCGCTCGCTCGGCGGCCATGCGGCGAAAGCGCTCGGCCCAGCGGCCGGTTCCCGTCACAACCGGCGCGACAGCATCAGCCAGGCCCCGATCGCGTTGAGCGCGGTATAGCCGAGGTAGGCCCAGCCCCAGTTGGGATCGACCGAGGTGACGAGCCCCAGCGCCAGCAGCAGGAGCGCGAATTCGAGCGCCAGACTTGCGCGTCCACCGAAGCGGTCGATCAGCCAGCCGAGCTCCAGCAGCGCCGGGTGGCGGCTTTCGAGAACAGCGCGGTGCAGCGCAAAGTTGCCCATGCCGAGCAGGAAGACGAACAAAATTGCCACTGCGCCCTCCTCTGCGAAACGTTCGTCGGTTGCGGATGACGGTTTGTGGACTCCGCAAGCGTGTTCATCGCCAGCGCAAGCGCCCGTCGACTCCTCAAAGTCCCCGTCGAGCGACGCGCGCGCGGCCGATGCTCGCGGGCTATTTCCGGATCAGCGCCGCGGTCTTCAGCAGTCCCGAAGCTGCGGCGCAACCCAAGGTTACCCCCGCCGTGGGATCGAGGAGGAATCACAATGAAAATGCATTCGCTCGCGCTGGCGTTGACCGCAACAGTCCTGACCGCGCCCGCTGCGGCCGCAGAGGACGAAGCCCTGAGCGTGGAAGTCCACTACAGCGATCTCGATCTGACCAGCGAAGCCGGGCAGAAGCAGCTCGACCGCCGCCTCGAGCGCGCCGCGCGCGAAGTCTGCCGCGTGGACGAGAAGGTCGTCGGTTCATACATGCGCCCGCGCCATTCGCGCGAATGCTATCTGGAGGCGCGGCGCCAACTCAACCAGGAGTTTGCCCAGCTGGTGAGCCGGAAGAAGATGGCTGGCGGCTGACGGCCAACGAGCCCTGTGACCAGGGGCGTCTCCCGCAAGGGAGGCGCCCCTGCTGTTTTCGAGCCGCCGGTCGTTATCGACCGGCCATCGCCTTGACCTTGCGCAGGTAGGTGCGACCGATGCGCAGCGCCTCCCCGTCGTCGAGCTCGGCGCTCCACACCCCGAGGCCTTCGTGCCTGAGGCCGCGGATGCGGTCGCGCCGCAGGATCGTCGAACGGTGGATGCGCAGGAACTGCGCCGGGTCGAGCTTGCTTTCGAGACCGGCGATCGTCTGCAGCAGGAGATAGCTGCGATCGCCCACGTGGAGGCGGACGTAGTCGCGCTCGGCGTCAATCCGGTCGACTTGCGCGGCATCGATCCGCAGCAGTTCCGAACGGTGCGGAACCCAGAACTCGGTCAGCCAGTCGCCCCCGTCGCGCGCGACGCGATCGCGCCGCGCAACGGCCCGGTCGATCGCGCGTTCGAGCCGGTCGGCCGCGACGGGTTTGAGCACGTAATCGACCGCCTCGAGGTCGAACGCCTCGACCGCGAAGTCCTCGTGCGCGGTGACGAAGATCACCGCCGGAGGATCCGGCCGCTTGCCGAGCTGGCGCGCGACCGTGAGTCCGTCGATCCCGGGCATGGTCATGTCGAGCAGCATCAGGTCGGGCTTGAGCTTTTCGGCCAGCCTCAGCGCCGCCTCTCCGTCGCTGGCGGTGCCGATCACCGCCAGCTCGTCGATCTCCGCGCAGAGCACTTGCATTCGCTCGATCGCGAGCGGCTCGTCATCGACGATCATCGCGCGCAGCACGCCCCAGTCCTCCCTGGCGAGCTTCGCCCTCATACGGACTCCTGCAGCAATATCGGCATTCTGAGCTGGGTGGAATAGCCGCCTGGCGTCGGCCCCGAGACAATCGTCGCCTCGTTGCCGAAGCGCGCCTCGAGCCGGTCGCGGACGTTGGTGACCCCGATGCCGTGCCCCCGCTTGTCGCCGTCCGCCGTGCCGAGCCCAGGCCCGTCGTCGGCGACGGTGATGACCAGGCGGCCGTATTCCTCGCGCGCGGAAAGGGTGATCGTCACCTGCGCCGAAGTCGGTGCCACCGCATGCTTGACCGAATTCTCGACCAGCGGTTGCAGGATCATCCCCGGAACCTTGGCTTCCTCGAGCTCGGGCGGGAGCTCGTAGACGGCCCGCAGACGGTGCGGGAAACGCACCGCCTCGATGTCGAGATAGAGCTTCTGCAGCGCGAACTCCTCGCGCAGCGGAACGTCGGCAGTCGGATCGTCGGCCAGGCTGCGGCGGTAGAAGGTCGAGATCGTCTGGATCATCCGCTCAGCGGCCTGGGTCTTGCCGGTCAGCACCAGCGCGGAGAGCGAGTTGAGCGTGTTGAACAGGAAGTGCGGATTGACCTGGTAGCGCAGCGAACGCAGCTCGGCCGCCTTGGCCGCGCGCTTGTAGGCGCCTTCGCGCCGCTCGGCTTCGCGCGCCTTCTCGCCGGTCAGCAACGCGAAATAGAGCGCGCACCACGCGAGCATCATGAAATAGCGACCGAAAGCCTCCTCGACCAAGGCCTGCAGCGGCGTGAGCGGGACCTGCTGTACGACCACGTCCGGGGTGTCTTGCGGGCCGGCGGCCTCCGGAACCGTGCCCGACGTCAGCGGATCGTCGGCCCATTCGCCCTGCTGCCCGGCGGCCATGTTCTGCGCCGCCGCCGCCTGGATGTCGGCGAACGCCATGGCGTTGCTCTGCACGAGAAGCACCGCGGCAGGCACCGACAGCACCAGCGCGGCGATGATCTTCATCCACAGCGGGCGTGCGTCGAACAGTCGCAGGATCAACCACAGCATCACCGTGATCCCGATCCCGGCGAGGCAGGCGAGCGCGCGCCGCCACATCATCTCGAACGGGAAGCCGAAGCCGAGAATCTCGGAGCGCAGAGTGGTCAGCACGAAATAGCACAGCCACAGGCCCGCGATCGACGCGAGTACCGTCTTCAGCGGCACGCGCGCGCGACCGGATTCGGAATCGTTTCGTTCCATACCACGGCGTCTAGCGGCCGGCGTGCGTAGCGCCAGCGCGGCGGTCGAGAAGAGTCGCGCCTTTGTCGAAAAGCGCTTTCCGGGCCTCGGGCGCTTGTTCGGCCACCCGGCGCGAACCGAGGCTCAGGACAGCGGTTCGAGCAGGCCTTCGCGGGCGATCTTCTCGCGCCAGTGCAGCGGGGCGAGCGTGTGGACGTTGTTGCCCTCGGAATCGACCGCCACGGTCACCGGCATGTCGTGCACGGTGAACTCGTAGATCGCCTCCATCCCGAGGTCCTCGAACGCGACCACCTTGGCCGCCTTGATCGCCCGCGCGACGAGGTAGGCCGCGCCGCCGACCGCCATCAGGTAGGCAACCTTGTGTTTCGCGATCTCCTGCACCGCGCCCTGCCCGCGCTCGGCCTTGCCGATCATCGCCAGGAGACCGAGCTCGAGCATCATGTCGGTGAACTTGTCCATCCGCGTCGCGGTGGTCGGGCCCGCCGGGCCGACGACCTCGCCGACGACCGGATCGACCGGCCCGACATAGTAGATCGCCCGCCCCCTGAAGCTGACCGGCAGCTCCTCGCCCTTCGCCAGCATGTCCTGGATGCGCTTGTGCGCCGCGTCGCGCCCGGTCAGCATCGCGCCCGACAGCAACAGGCGGTCGCCGGCCTTCCAGCTACGGACTTCCTCGGGCGTCAGCCGGTCGAGGTCGACGCGCCGGGCCGATGTATCGGGCCGCCAGTGGACCTGGGGCCATTCGTCGAGCCTCGGCGGCTCGAGATAGCTCGGGCCCGAACCGTCGAGCGTGAAGTGCGCATGGCGCGTCGCCGCGCAGTTGGGGATCATCGCCACGGGCTTGCCTGCCGCATGGCACGGCCAGTCGAGAATCTTGACGTCGAGGATCGTCGACAATCCGCCGAGCCCCTGCGCGCCGATGCCGAGCGCGTTGACCTTGTCGAAAATCTCGATCCTGAGCCGCTCGATGTCGGTCTGCGGCCCGCGCGCCTTGAGCTGGGCCATGTCGATCGGCTCCATCAGGCTCATCTTGGCGAGTTTGACGCAGTGCTCGGCAGTGCCGCCGATGCCGATCCCGAGCATGCCCGGCGGGCACCAGCCGGCGCCCATCTGCGGGACCATCTCGAGCACCCAGTCGACGATGCTGTCGCTGGGGTTCATCATCTTGAACTTCGACTTGTTCTCGCTGCCGCCCCCCTTCGCGGCGACGTCGATCGACACCGTCCGGCCCGGAACCATTTCGACCGACAGGACGCACGGGGTGTTGTCGCGGGTGTTGCGGCGGGTGAACGCGGGATCGGCGAGGATCGAGGCGCGCAGCTTGTTCTCGGGGTGGTTGTAGGCGCGCCGCACCCCCTCGTCGACGACCTCCTGCAGTGAGCGCGCCGACTCCAGCCGGCATTCCTGCCCCCATTTGACGAACACGTTGACGATGCCGGTGTCCTGGCAGATCGGCCGATGCCCCTCGGCGCACATCCGGCTGTTGGTCAGGATCTGCGCGATCGCGTCCTTCGCCGCCGGGCCCTGCTCGGCCTCGTAGGCCGCGCCGAGCGCGCGAATGTAGTCCATCGGGTGGTAGTAGGAGATGAACTGCAGGGCGTCCGCGACGCTCTCGATAAGGTCCTCCTCGCGGATCGTGACCATGTCGTTCATCGAAGCTGCTCTCCTGCCCGTCGATTGCCCGGCCCCATAGGCGTGTGTCCGCCCCTTGCAAAGCGGCGGCACGGCGACCACTTGCGACAACAGGGACCATTGCCCGGCGCGAGCCCAGGTCCTAAGGCACGCCCGGCGTTATGACATGAGATCAATGCAGTGACGATCGTGGAGGACCGGCCGCCGGCCGGAGATGAGGCCGCCCAGTCCGAATCGGCGCGAAGGGCGATGATCGACAGCCAGCTGCGCACGAGCGGCGTCAACGCCGAACCCGTGCTGCGGCGTATGGCCGAGGTGGCGCGCGAGCGCTTCGTTCCGGAAACCGCGCGCGGCTTCGCCTACATCGACCGCGCCATCGCGCTCGGCAACGGCCGCTACCTCGCGGCGCCGATCGTGCAGGGCATGATGCTGCAGGAAGCGCGCCCCGGCTCGCAGGACAAGGCACTGCTCGTCGACGGCGGCAGCGGCTACCTCGCCGAGCTGCTGCGGCCGATGGTCGGCTCGCTCGAGGTGGTTGCGCCCGACGAGGCGGTGGCGGCGACGCGCAGGAGCGGCGGGTTCACGCTGCTGGTGATCGACGGGGCGATCGAACAACTGCCCGATTCACTGGTCAAACGCCTCGCGGACGACGGCCGGGTGGTCACGGGGACGGTCAGCAACGGGATCACGCGGCTTGCCGTGGGGCGGAAGGCGGCCGGCACAGTGGCCCTGCTGCCGCTCGCCGAGCTCGGCATCCCGATCCTGCCGGAATTTGCCGCACCCAAGGGCTGGAGCTTCTGAGATGAAGCGCAGGGGCCTGGGCTCGATTCTGGCGGCTTGCGTGTGCCTTGCGGCCGTCCCGGCCCTGGCCCAGACCGTCGATGACGGCGAAATCGACACGCTTCGCGAAGCGCTGGCGATGGCCTACCGCACCAACCCCACGCTGCAGGCCGCGCGCGCCAATCAGCGCGCGACCGACGAGAACGTGCCGATCGAGCGAGCCGACGCGCTGCCGTCGCTGAGCGCCACCGCCACCGCCTCGCGCACGCTCTACGAAGACCCCGACAGCGGCAACCCTGTTCGCAACGGCCTCGGCCAGTTGACTCTCGGCGTGCCGATCTATGCCGGCGGTGGGGTCAAGAACTCGATCCGCGCGGCGGAGACCCGTGTGCTCGCCGGACGCGCTGACCTGCGCGGCGCCGAAAGCGCCGTGTTCACCCAGGTCGTTGCCGCCTACATGGAAGTGATCTTCCAGGAGGCGCTGGTGGCACTGGCGGCCAACAACGTCCAGGTGCTCGAGGTCAATCTCGAGGCGACCAGCGACCGGTTCGAGATCGGCGACCTGACGCGGACCGACGTCGCCCAGTCCGAAGCGCGGCTCGCGCTCGCGCGGGGCGACCTGCGCACGGCGCAGGCCAACCTGGTGCGCGCGCGGGAGAACTACATCGCCGTCGTCGGCGGTGCGCCGGGCCGGCTGCAGCCGCCGCCGCCCCTGCCAGGTCTGCCCGACGACCCCGAGACCGCCGTCGCGATCGCGCTGCAGGACAATCCCGACCTGCTCGGCGCGCGCGAGCGGGCCGCGGCCGCGGGCTACGACATCCGCGTCGCCCGGGCGGGCCGGCTGCCGCGGGTCGATATAACCGGCGGCGCCGACTATCAGACGTTTCTCGGGTCGCTGCCCCCCGGCTCCACAGGTCTGCTGTCGAATTCTTCGAGCGGCGCCACCGCGGGCGTGCGGGTCACCCTGCCGATCTTCCAGGGCGGCCGTCCGGCCGCGCTGATCCGTCAGTCGCAGGCGCGCGCGGCCAGCGCGCTCGAGAACGTCGTCGCCACCGAGCGCGACGTGATCGCGACGGTGCGCTCGGCCTTTTCGAACTGGCAGGCCGCCAACGAGATCATCGCCTCGGCCCAGAAGGCTGTCGAAGCGGCCGAGCTGAGCCTCGAGGGCGTCCGCGCGGAGCAGACGGTCGGCAACCGCACGATCCTCAACGTCCTCGACGCGCAGCAGGAACTGCTGCAGGCGCAGGTCCAGCTGGTGACCGCGCGGCGCAATGCCTACATCGCCGGGTTCGCGCTGCTGGCCGCGATGGGCCATGCCGAAGCGCGCGATCTCGGCCTCGACGAGTTCGGGCCGCTCTACGACCCGACCGAGTACTACGAGCGCGTCGACGACAATATCTGGGACTGGTCGAACGATCCCGATCCGACGACCCAGTCGACCCGCACCGTTGACATCCCGCCACAGGACGCGGACATTCCCGAGGTGCAGACCGTCGAGTAGCGGCAGGGAACGATGCGGCACGAAGGCGAACCCACGGTCGAGGAAATCCTCGAATCGATCAAGAAGGTCATCGCGCGCGACAACCGCGAGGCGCAGAAGGCCGAGAGGCGCCGGCGCGAGAGCGCGGGCATCCCGCTCACTCCGGGCAAGCCGACCGATCACGACGGCAACGCGCTCGACGAGGACGAAGTGCTCGAGCTCAGCGAGGCCGGGGAACTCGTCGACGGCGGCGAAGCCGACAGCGGGTTGACCACCGAAACGGCCGCCCGCTCGATGCGCGAATCGCTGGCGGCGCTGGCGATGATGGCCGAGCCCAGCGCCCCACCGCAGATCGTCCGCTCGGGCGAGACCTCGCTCGAAGGCCTGACACGCGACCTGCTGCGGCCAATGCTGGCCGAGTGGCTCGATCGCAACCTGCCTGAAATGGTCGAGCGCCTGGTCAAGGCCGAGATTGCCCGCATCGCCGGCAAGAAGGGCTGAGTCCGTCGCCGATCCCGTGAACACCGACGCCATCGCCCTCGCCCGCCGTGCGCTGACGCAGATCGGGGGCGATGCGATCCGGCGCCACATCTTCCTCTGCGCGATGTCGGAAAAGCAGAGCTGCTGCTCGCGCGAAGCCGGCGAGGCGGCGTGGGCGTACCTCAAGCGGCGGCTGCGCGAGCTCGGGCTCGTCGCGCACGGGGGCGTGCAACGGACCAAGGCCGATTGCCTGCAGGTCTGCGTCGGTGGACCGATCGCGGTCGTCTGGCCCGACGGCGTCTGGTACCACTCGTGCACCGAGCCGGTGCTCGAGCGTATCATCCAGGAGCACCTGATCGGCGGCGTCCCGGTGGAGGACTACCGCCTGCGGCCTCAGGGTCCCTCGTCCGGCTGATCCGTTCGCGTCGTGTCGTCGACCGATTCGTCGTGCCCGGTGCCGCTCGACAGGAACACGAGCCCCATCAGCGCCGCCATCAGCATGACCGCGAACCCGACGCCGAGCGCGGCGGCGATGTAGAGGTGCAGCGAAGTGCCGCCGAACTCGCGGTACAGCAGGCCGAGGGCGACGACGATTACCGCCGCGGTGAACCCGGCCATCCAGACCATCAGCCGCTTGTAGCGCGCCCAGGCATGGGCAGCGATGCGAGGATCGTCGAGCGGGGAGCGGCGGGCCATCGGTCCCACATGGCGATCCTGGCCCGCCTCGGCAACGTCCCAGCGCGCGGCGCGAGCGGCAAATTCGCCAGAATCGGCGAATCGTGACATAATGGCGTCACGACACGGGGAGAGTCGCTGATGACCATCGCCAGGATCGTCGCCGGGCGCGACCAGACGATAATCCATTGTTCGCCGCAGGAAACGGTGCGCGAGGCCGCGCAGTTGCTGGCCGAGAAACGCATCGGCGCGCTGCCCGTGCTCGATCGCGGCAAGGTCGCCGGAATCTTTTCGGAGAGGGACCTGCTCTACTGCATCGCCAAGCACGGGGACGGCGCGCTCGGGCTCTCCGTTGGGGACGTGATGACCGCGCCCGCGATCACCGTGGGGCTCTCGACCAGCGTCAACGAGGCACTCGAACTGATGACCCGACGGCGGATCCGGCATTTGCCGGTGGTCGAGGGAAGGGACCTGATCGCGTTCGTCTCGATCGGCGACCTGGTCAAATACCGCATCGACCTCGTCGAGCACGAGGCCGAGGCGATGCGTGAATACATCCGCTCGGCTTGAGACAGGGCGCCGCGCCCCCTACATCGCCGGCATGGCCGAACCGCTGACCCTGACCCAGGCTGCCGCCGACCGCGTGCAGGCGATCGCCCGCAAGCAGGGCAGGCCCGCGATCCTGCGGCTGGCGGTCGAAGGCGGCGGCTGCTCGGGATTCCAGTACCGATTCGATCTCGCCGACGCGCCCGAAGCCGACGATACGGTCAGCGAAACCGCCGGCGTGCGGCTGGTGGTCGATCCGGTGAGCCTCGAGCTCGTGGCGGGGAGCACCGTGGATTTCGTCGAATCGCTCGGCGGAGCGGCGTTCAGGGTGGAGAATCCGCAGGCGGCGGCCGGTTGCGGTTGCGGATCGAGCTTCGGCATCTAGACTGCCCCCCGTGCGGATCGCCAGCTTCAACATCAACGGCGTCAAGGCGCGCCTCCCGCGCCTGCTCGAGTGGCTGCAGGAAACGCGGCCGACAGTGGCTTGCCTGCAGGAGATCAAGTCCCAGGACGACGGCTTTCCGGCCGCCGAGTTCGAAACAATCGGCTACAGCCCGATCTGGCACGGGCAGAAGGGCTTCAACGGCGTCGCGATCCTCGCCGACGGGGTCGAACCTGTCGAGACCGGGCGCGGCCTGCCGGGCGATCCCGAGGACGAGCAGGCGCGCTTCATCGAGGCCGACGTGAACGGCGTCCGCGTGGTCAACCTCTACCTGCCCAACGGCAATCCGCACCCGGGCCCCAAGTTCGACTACAAGATCGCCTGGATGGCGCGCCTGCGCATGCGCCTGAGGGAGCTGCTGGCGCTCGAGATCCCCACCGTGGTCGTCGGCGACTTCAACGTCATCCCCGAGGACAAGGACGTCTGGTCGGTCCAGGCAATGGCGGCCGACGCACTGATGCAGCCAGCCTCGCGTGACGCCTACAGGCGGATCCTCAACGACGGCTGGACTGACGCGATCGACACGCTCAATCCGCGCGGCGGCGTGTGGACCTTCTGGGACTACCAGGCCGGCGCCTGGCAGCGCGACCACGGGTTCCGCATCGATCACCTGCTGCTCTCGCCCGAATGCGCCGACCGGCTTGTCGCCGCGGGCGTCGACAAGGAATACCGCGGCCGCGAGAAGGCCAGCGACCATGCCCCCGTCTGGGTCGAGCTGGCCTGACGGCGCCCAGGACTGACTCAGCGATAGAAGACGTGCGAGTCGATGGTCGCGACGGCCGCCTTGCGGCGCGCCCAGCCCGGACGGACGTAGCGTGCGTGGAAGAACAGCGCGTCGCCGGCGGGACTGTCCCACAGCTCCTGGTGGGCGATCTGGGCCACCGCCTTGGCGCGAGCCCATGCGAGCGAGTTTTCGTCAGGAGAAGGGATTCGGCCGCGCCGCACGAAGGAGAACTGCCCCGGCTGGGTCACCACCGAGCAGTAATCGCCTGGGTATTGCTCGGAGTTCGTCCGGTTGACGATGACCGCGCCGACCGCGAGCTGTCCGTCGAGCGGCTCGCCGCGAGCCTCGAAGTAGATTGCCTGGGCGAGACACATGAGGTCGCGCGACATCGGCGCATCGGCCGGCATCGCCTCGACCAGCGCGGCGAGCGATTCGGCCTCGGTTTCTGGAGTTTCGGGAAGCGGTTGGACCACTTCCTCGGAATAGAAGCGCGGCAGCGCATCGCCATCGGCCTGGAGTTCGACCGGTGCCGGCGGGAGCGGCTCGATCGCAGGACCGGTCTCGGCAAGGGCGCCTGAAGCCTGAACGCCCAGCAGGGTAACACAACACAACACGGCCGAGGCAATCGCCCCGGCTTTCACCGTCCTCGACATTGATCCCGAACTCAGGGCGGTGAGTGCCCCGACACAGGCCCGCGACCGTCGCTCGAAAGCGCGGCCCATCTGGTGGCCTGCCGGCCACTCCCCGTCTCGCGCGGCGTCTCGCCGACCTGAACAAGGCCGCGTGCGATCACCTGCGCTGCTGGAAAGTTGACGCGCCCTGTAGCGGCCAGCGGAGGGACGTCAACCCTCGGTTCCCGTCAGGCGATGAACCGTTCCCCATTCGGGACATCCAGTTCGACGATCCAGAGATCTTCGTCCTGCCGTCTTCGACGGTCGCAGTAATCCCAGAATTCCTGAGGATTCTCCATGTCCTGCTTGCGTGAAAGGGTCCAGGCGCGGGTGCCGTCGGGCTGCGGCATGCGTTCGTAGGCCACGGCATTGGCGCCGTTCTCGCAGCAGACCACGAGCAGCGTGCCGGCATCGCGCTCCCCCTTCGCGATGACCGTGGCGAAGCCGCCCGCGGCCTCGACCGCGCGAATCAATCCGGCCACCTCGAGATGCGCTGGCAGGCGTGCATCCACGCGGCGGTCACTCCGGAACGCGGTATCCGGCGAGGCCGGACAGTGCGATGTGCGAACGCATGAAGGTGCCGGTGCCCCGGCCGATCTCTTCCCCATCGGAATCGACGAGATGCGATTCGGCGATGAACACGCGCCGGCGGCCGCTGATCCAGCGCCCCTCGGCGATGACCTCGCCGGTGCGGATCGGCCGGGTGAAGTGGAGGTTGAACGCGGTGGTCAGCAGGAAGCGGTCGGTGACCATCGAGTTCGCGGCGTAGAACGC
This sequence comes from uncultured Sphingomonadales bacterium, assembly GCA_937898525.1. Classification (GTDB taxonomy): domain Bacteria; phylum Pseudomonadota; class Alphaproteobacteria; order Sphingomonadales; family Sphingomonadaceae; genus Croceibacterium_A. Next base: position 91,638 of record CALCBC010000015.1, on the reverse strand, counting down.
CGCGTCGTCGAGCATCTTGAAGTAGATCGTGCCGTGCGCCGCGCCGGCCGCGTGGTGGAACCGCTCGTCGACCAGGAACCGGATCCGCGCGTGGCCTTCGTCGACGATCTCGAGCCGGGATTCGAACAGGGCGTTGACGGGCGCCGAGGCGTAGAGGGCCTCGAGCGCGCGATAGTGGACCGAAGCCCCATTCGGCCCGCCGTCCATGGCGGGCTCAGGCCGCGTAGCGGTCTGCCGCGTTGGTCAGCAGGCCGTAGATTGCCTCCTCGTCGGGCGCCTCGCTCAGCGCGTCGTGCACGCGCTCGTCGCGCATCAGGCGCGAGATCGCGGCCAGAGCATGGAGATGCGTGGCTCCGCTGTTCTCGGGCGAAAGCAGGCCGAACACGATATCGACAGGCAGCCCGTCGGCCGCGGCGAAGTCCGCCGGCTGGCGCAGCTTGATCAGCGCCGCGACCGGGCGCGAGAGCCCGGCGATGCGGGCATGCGGGATCGCCACCCCGCGACCGAAACCCGTGCTGCCAAGGCGCTCGCGCTCCTCCAGCTGCTCGAGCACCTGGCCGGCATCGAGATTCCAGCTGTCCGCGAAAAGCTGGCTGAGTCGCTGGAGGATTTCCGGCTTCTCGGCTTCATCGATGATCGCGACCGATTCCGGCCTGATCGAATACAAGGGACTCATCGTGCTCGTTTTCTCGGTCTTGCTCACTCGTGATCGATTGGCGCGGGGCAACGGGAATTACCCTGCCAGTTGAATCATCAAGGAGTTGATAACGTCGTCAGCGGCGGTCAATTCCACGACCGGGGAATCCCCGCCTAAGAGGAAGGCTCGACCCATCCGATCGACCCGTCGGCGCGGCGGTAAACCATATTATGCATTCCGGTTCCAGCGTTTTTGAAGAACAGCGCGTTGGTATGCCGCAAATCCAGCAGCATTACGGCATCCGATACGCTGACCACCGGAATGTCGGTCCGGGTCTCGGCGATGATCGGCGGAGCGTCGGAGACGACTTCCTCGTCCGACTCGTCGGCAGCAAAGACCGTATAAGCCGCCTCCTCCTGCCGCATGGCGTGCTCAGCCTGCTCGTGGCGGTCCTTGAGACGGCGCTTGTAGCGCCGGAGCTGCTTCTCGACCCGCTCGGCCGCCTGTTCGAACGCCTGGTGCGCGTCCTGCGCCTGCCCGTGGCTCTTGAGAATCAGGCCCTGGTTGACGTGCAGCACGATGTCGCAGGTGAACGCGCCGGCCGGCCCCTTGCCGAACGTCACCGCCGACGACAGCGCCCGACTGAAGTATTTTTCGGTGATCGCATCGAGCCGCTGGGTCGCGTGTTCCTGAAGAGCGGAGCCGGTATCGATCTGGTGGCCCGAAACGCGAATTTCCATGGGCGGGGGTCCTCCTTCGAGTCACTTGCGCACCCCGGGCGCCGATCCCGAGTTTCAACGCGCCCAGAGTGATGAGTCAAACGATTCGATAAAGGCTTTGTGCCGCATCAATTCCTCGGGACTTGCCGAATGCGGCCGCGGCGGACGGAACTCGCGACGGCGCGGCTGGAACGCTGCGATCGTGACCGAGGCGGTCACCGGCGCGGCAGCGAGCTCGAGTCCGATCTGCCGGCCGCCGGTCAGTTCGACGTAGACCTGCGCGAGCAGCTCGGCATCGAGCAGCGCTCCGTGCTTGACACGGTGGCTACGGTCGATCCCGTAGCGCGTGCACAGCGCGTCGAGTGAATGTTTGGCTCCCGGATGGCGGCGCCGCGCGAGCACCAGCGTGTCGATCATCCGCTCGAGTTCGATCTGCGGGTGCCCGCAGGCCCCGAGCTCCCAGTTGAGGAAGCCGAAGTCGAACTGGGCGTTGTGCGCAACGAGCGGGGCATCGCCGAGAAAGTCGAGCAGCTCGAAGGCATGCTCCTCGAACCGTTTCTTGTCGGCGAGGAACGCGTCGCTGAGGCCGTGAACCCGCTCGGCCTCGAGCGGCATCGGCCGCCCCGGATTGAAATAGGCGTGGAACGTGCGCCCGGTCGGCACGCGGTTGACCAGCTCGATACAGCCGATCTCGACGAGACGGTCACCGGAGGCGGGATCGAGGCCGGTGGTCTCGGTGTCGAACACGATTTCCCGCATCGCCACGACTATTGGTTGCGATTCCGCGGCTGACAAGGCTCGGAGCGAAGCTTGTCCACCAGACGCGCCACCGCGGCGTCGGTCTCGGCAAGCGGGGTCCCGGTATCGATCACGTAGTCAGCGCGGGCCCGTTTCTCCGCATCCGGCATCTGCAGGGCAAGCACCCGCTCGAACCGCTCGGCGGTCATGCCCGGCCGTGCGAGCACACGGGCGCGCTGGACCTCGGGTGGGGCCGAGACCACCAGCACCGCGTCGACTTCGTCCACGCCGCCCTTCTCGAACAGCAGCGGGATGTCGAACACAACCAGTGGCTGGTCGGCATGCCGCCGCAGGAAGCCGGTGCGCGCCACCCGCACCGCCGGGTGAACGATCGCTTCCAGCCGTCCGAGGGACGCAGCGTCGCCGAAGATCCGCGCACCGAGCGCCTGGCGGTCGACTCCCCCGGGCCCGGTCGTACCCGGAAAGGCGCGTTCGATCGCCTCGACCAGCTCGCCGCCCGGCCCCTGCATCCGTCGGACTTCAGCGTCGGCGTCGAACACCGGGACTCCGCGCGCCTCGAACATCCCCGCCACGGCCGACTTGCCCATGCCGATCGAGCCGGTTAGCCCGAGTACGAAGGGCCGCTCTCGGTCAGGCTTGCCGGGCCGGCCGCTCATCCACCCAGCCGGGTGCGCAGCTCGCGGTCGCCGTCCTCGCGCGGCGGCGGTCGCCCGAAGAACTTTTCGAACGCGGCTGCCGCCTGGCCGATCAGCATCGCCAGGCCGTCGACGGTCGCGAAACCCGCGACGCGAGCAGCCTGCAGCAACGGCGTGTCGACGGGGTGCGTGACGATGTCGTAGACGACGCTTCCCGGCGGTGCATGGCTGAGGTCGAACGCCAGCGGCGGCTGGCCGGTCATGCCGAGCGGGCTCGCGTTGACCACGAGATCGAAGCAGCCGGCCCTGTCGTCAAACGCGAAATCGGTCGGCTCGGCGAAATGAGCGATGTCCACCGCATGGTGCTCGCCGCCCGGGTCGAGTTCGTCGAGCAGGGCACGCGCCTTGGCCGGATCGCGCCCGGCAAGCACGATGACCACGTTCTCTCTCGCAAGGGCGGCAACGATCGCTCGCGCCGCGCCGCCGGTGCCGAGCACGCGCGCCATGCGGAACAGGTGGCGTTCGCCGAGCCGGCTCGCAAGCGGCTCGAGGAATCCAGCCGCGTCGGTGTTGTAGCCGACGAGCCGGCCGTCGCCCTCGCGTACGATCGTGTTCACCGCTCCGATCCGCTCGGCCAGCGAATCGAGACGGTCGAGATGGGCCATGACCGACTGCTTGTGCGGCATCGTCACGTTGCAGCCGCGCCAGGCCGGGTCGGCGCGGCGTTCTTGAAAGTAGCCGGGGAGCTCCTCGGCGCGCACGAGGTGGGCGCGGTAGTCCGCATCGATGCCCAGCTTTTTAAGCCAGTATCCGTGGATTGCCGGCGATTTCGACTGCGCGATCGGATCGCCGATGACCTCGGCGTAAGGCCTCACGCCGGCAGCTCCTCCAGCTCACGCAGCGCCCCGAGCACCGGGAGCAGCGGCATGCCGAGCACCGTGAACATGTCGCCCTCGATGCTCTCGAACAGTTGCGGGCCGAGCGCCTCGATGCGGAACACGCCGACGCACTGGCTGACCTCGGGCCATTCCGCGACCAGGTACTTCTCGATGAAGGCGTCCGACAGGTCACGCACCTTGAGACGGGCAAGGGCGACGTGACGCCACTTGATCGTGCCCGCAGTGGCGATCGCCGCCGCCGAATGCAGCTCCATCGTTCGGCCCGAGAAGAACCGCAGGTGCTCGGCCGCCTGTGCGCGGCTGGCGGGCTTGCCGAACCGGCGCCCGTCGACCGAGACCACCGAATCGCTGCCGAGCACCGGCTTGCCGGCACCGTCGACCGAAAGCGCCTTGGCCTCGGCCAGCGCGAGCGCGATTTCGCAGGGCCCGGCGCCGTCGAACTCGGCCTCGAGCGCGCGCTCGTCTATCGCCGCGGGGCGGACTTCGAACTCGACCCCGGCGGCGCCGAGCATGCTCCTGCGCGAGGCGCTCTTGGATGCGAGTACGATCATATCGGCTGGGTCCCCGTCTCGGCCGGCCGTTGCTGCCGTTCCGTGTAAAGCTTGATCACCGCCGCGGCCGTTTCCTCGATCGAGCGGCGCGTGACGTCGATCACCGGCCAACCGTTATCCGCGAACAGCCGCCGGGCAAAGGCCACCTCCTGTTCGACGCGTTCCTCGTCGACATAGGCGGTCTCGGGCTTCTGGTTGAGCGACAGCAGCCGGTTGCGGCGAATCTCGACCAGCCGCCGCGCCGCGGTGGTGAGGCCGACGACCATCGGCCGCTTGAGCTCGAACAGCAGCGGCGGCGGGGGGCTTTCCATGACCAGCGGGATGTTGGCCACCTTGTAGCCGCGGTTGGCGAGGTAGATGCTGGTCGGCGTCTTCGAGCTGCGCGAAACCCCGGCGAGCACGATGTCGGCTTCCTCCCAGTCCTCCCAGGCGATCCCGTCGTCATGCGCGATGGTGAACTGGATCGCATCGACGCGCGCGAAATAGGCTTCGTCGAGCGCGTGCTGGCGGCCGGGGCGCGCCTTGGCCTCGACCCCCAGCCGATCCTCGAGAGCCGCGGTTACGCTGTCGAGCGGGGCAACGTGAGGCAGCCCGAGCGCGCGGCACCGTTCCTCGAGCCGGCGGCGGGTCTCGTCGTTGACGAGCGTGTACAGCACCAGCCCGGGGTTGGCGGCGAGATCCTCGACGATCCGGTCGAGGTGGTGCAGCGAGCGCACCATCGGCCAGAAATGGCGGATCACCTCGGCGTCGTCGAACTGCGCAAGCGCCGCCTTGGCGATCATCTCGAGCGTTTCGCCGGTCGAGTCCGACAGCAGGTGGAGGTGGAGCAGGGTCATGTGGACAAGCCCCGGCATAAACCACGGGAGGGGGCACCGGACAAGTTCGGCACGAGATTCCGCCCCCGCAACCGGCCCATCAGGACCTCGTTAACCAACAGCCGGGCGAAGCTATCGACAGCTTGGGGATAGCGTGGAGAAGCAGTGCTTGACGCGGATCCATGCGGATTCGCCGGTCGACCGACCCCTGTTCAGCGCGGGAGAAATCGGGCAAGGGCTCGCTCTCCCCGCAATCCACAGGGCCAACAGAGTCCTGAATCCTATTTCAAATATCTATTTTATTGGATTGGACTCTCTCGATGCCCGGTCTGCTTCTCGATACGCTGCGCGGCCAGACGAGCGATCGCCGGCCGATCTGGCTGATGCGCCAGGCCGGGCGCTATCTGCCGGAATACCGCGAGTTGCGTGCGGCGAAGGGCGGGTTCCTCGAACTCGTGCACGACAGCGAGGCTGCGGCCGAGATCACGCTGCAACCGGTCCGCCGGTTCGGATTTGACGGGGCGATCCTGTTCTCGGACATCCTCGTGGTGCCGCACGCGCTCGGGCAGGATCTCGCGTTCCTCGCCGGCGAGGGGCCGCAGCTCTCGCCACCGCTGGTCGACAGGACGCTCGAAGCCCTGCGCCCCGCTCCCGACCGGCTCGAGCCGGTCTACCGGACCGTTGCGCTGGTGCGTGAAAGGCTGGGAGCGGACACCACGCTGCTCGGGTTTGCCGGGAGCCCATGGACCGTTGCAACGTACATGATCGCAGGCGAAGGCAGCCGCGACCAGGCCGCGGCGCGCAGCCTCGGCTATCGCGATCCCGCAGCGCTGCAAGCGGTCGTCGACACGATCGTCGGCTGCACGGTCGAGTATCTTTCGCGCCAGGTCGACGCCGGGGCCGAGGCGGTGCAGTTGTTCGATTCCTGGGCCGGCAGTCTCGCCCCGCGCGAGTTCGAGCGCTGGGTGATCGCCCCGACCGCGGCGATCGTGGCCGCGCTCGGGCAGCGCCATCCGGACGTTCCGGTGATCGGTTTTCCCAAAGGTGCGGGCGAGAAGCTCGCCGCCTATGCTCGCGAGACCGGGGTCGATGCGATAGGGCTCGACGAAACGATCGATCCCGCGTGGGCCGATTCGACGTTGCCCGAAGGCTTGCCGGTCCAGGGCAACCTCGACCCGCTGCTGCTGCTCGCGGGCGGCGAGGCGCTCGAGGCGCGGGCACGCGAGATTCTGGCGGCCTTCGCCGGCCGCCCGCATGTGTTCAATCTCGGTCATGGGATCGACAAGGACACGCCGATCGCGCATGTCGAGCGCTTGCTTGCGGTGGTTCGGGGCTGACGGGAAAAACGGCCGATGCAGGAAGCGCTCGCGACGATCTATTTCTGGCTGAAGGCCGGGCACATCATCTTCGTGGTGTTCTGGATGGCCGGGCTGTTCATGCTTCCACGGCTGTTCGTTTACCATCAGGAATGCGAGCCCGGTTCTCCCGAGAACGCGCGGTGGATCGAGCGCGAGGCAAAGCTGATCCGGATCATCCTGTTGCCGTCGATCGGCGCGGTCTGGGTGCTCGGGCTGGCGCTGGCCTTCGCGATCGGCGCCTGGGGACAGGGCTGGTTCTACGCGAAGCTGGCGCTGGTGCTCGCGCTGTCGGGCTATCACGGCTACTTGCGCCGCTACGCGCGCAAGCTTGCCGCCGGCGAGCGTCCGCTGTCGGGCAAGCAGCTGCGGCTGCTCAACGAAGTCCCGACCGTCGTTCTCGCGCTGGTCGTCGTGCTGGTGGTCATCAAGCCCTTCTGAATTCGCGACGAGTGGTGGCTCGGGGCGCGATTCTGTGAATTGACGCTGCGCCGGCGAGACCATATTTGTCGGCCACCAACCGGCTGGGGCCGCCGTCCCGCGCGGCCGGGTCTCGCTTTCTCCAAGCCCATACGACCTGCCGGCACCTCACACCTACGGAAATACCACGATGCATTTGAAAGAACTCAAGAAGAGGGCGCCGGCCGAGCTGGTCGAGATGGCCGAGGAGTACGGTATCGAAGGCGCCTCGACGATGCGCCGGCAGGATCTGATGTTCGCGATCCTCAAAGAAGTCGCCGAGGACGGCGAGGAGATCATCGGCGAAGGCACGATCGAAGTCCTGCAGGACGGCTTTGGCTTCCTGCGCAGCCCCGAGGCGAACTACCTCGCCGGCCCCGACGACATCTACGTCTCGCCCAACCAGGTCCGCAAATGGGGCCTCAGGACCGGCGACACGGTCGAGGGCGAGATTCGCGCGCCGAAGGACGGCGAGCGCTATTTCGCGCTGACCAAGCTGATCACGGTCAACTACGACGATCCCGAAGCCGTCCGCCACCGGACCAACTTCGACAACCTGACGCCGCTCTATCCCGAGGAGCGGCTCAACCTCGATACCAAGGATCCGACGGTCAAGGACAAGTCGGCCCGGGTGATCGACCTGATCGCGCCACAGGGCAAGGGCCAGCGTGCACTGATCGTCGCTCCGCCGCGCACCGGCAAGACGGTGCTGATGCAGAACATCGCCAAGGCCATCACCGACAACCACCCCGAGGTGTTCCTGCTCGTGCTGCTGGTCGACGAGCGGCCCGAGGAAGTTACCGACATGCAGCGCTCGGTGAAGGGCGAGGTGATCTCCTCGACCTTCGACGAGCCGGCCTCGCGCCACGTGCAGGTTGCCGAGATGGTCATCGAAAAGGCCAAGCGCCTGGTCGAGCACAAGAAGGACGTGGTGATCCTGCTCGACTCGATCACTCGACTCGGCCGCGCCTACAACACGGTCGTGCCGAGCTCGGGCAAGGTGCTCACCGGCGGCGTCGACGCCAACGCGCTGCAGCGGCCGAAGCGGTTCTTCGGCGCCGCGCGCAATATCGAGGAGGGCGGTTCGCTGTCGATCATCGCTACCGCGCTGATCGACACCGGCAGCCGCATGGACGAGGTCATCTTCGAAGAGTTCAAGGGCACCGGTAACAGCGAAATCGTCCTCGACCGGAAGGTCGCCGACAAGCGCATCTTCCCGGCGCTCGACGTGGGCAAGAGCGGCACGCGCAAGGAAGAGCTCCTCGTGCCGAAGGATCAGCTCAGCAAGATGTGGGTCCTGCGCCGCATCCTGATGCAGATGGGCACCGTCGACGCGATGGAGTTCCTGCTCGACAAGATGAAGGACTCGAAGACCAACGAGGACTTCTTCGCGACGATGAACCAGTAAGCGGGCGACGGCTCAGCCGTCGCGCATCTCCTCCAGCACGGTTTCCTGATCGGGCGAGCTCGTCAGCCACAGTGCGCGGGTGCGGCGCTTGAAGCTGCGTTCGATTGCCGGCTTGTAGGCCGCCCCGCCGCCCTCCGGGTCGAGGCGCAGGACGCGCGTCCTGGCGTCGCCGTTGAGCAGGTTCCAGCTCATTTCGAACCCGTCGTGCGCGTAAGTCCGGCTGTAGCGTGTCGCATCGAGGCCGATCAGGCGCATTTGCCGGCCGCGCGCATCGTAGCGGAAGCGACGGGTCGAGACGATGGCGGTCGTCCCACCAGTCATGTCCTCGAGGCTGAGCACGTTGCCGTTGAGCGCGAGCTTTGCCGGAGTGAACTCGGTCGGCTCGAGCGGAAGCACTTCCGGCCGGTAGCGCGGATCGGCCGCGTTCCCATCCGACAGCAGGACTGTCAGCGCGCGCCAGTCCTCGCTGTGGGCGACATAGGCGATGTCCTCGACGCCGTCGCCGTTGAGGTCGCCGTCGGCCCGAACTTCGAGCGTGGCTCCCTCGGGCAGTTCGATTCCGGGTGCAATCTCGGTCCCCTGGGCATGGGCCGGGCCAGCGGCGAGGGCGACGAGTGGCAGCAGGACCTTTCGCATGATTCCCCCCCTTTCGATGTCCCCTCAGGATACAGCTTCGGCATGGCGTTAGCGAGTGGCGAGGGCGGGGTGTCTGTGCCGGGTTCACCGGGCAGTCCGGCGAGGCTATCCTGTCGATTCGAGACCATCACCGGGAGATGGATTCATGCGTGCCCTGCTGGTTGCCGCTGCGCTCACCCTGCTTTCGACGCCTGTACTGGCCCAGGATGACGGCCTCGAGTTCGAGACCCGAGTCATCCAGCTACCCGCGGGTGCCCGCCCGCACGATGCGGCGCCCGGGCGGCCGGGGGAGATCTGGTACACCGCGCAGCGCCAGGGCGCGCTCGGGATTGTCGACATTGCCAGCTGGACCTACCGCCAGGTCCCGCTCGGCGAGGGTTCGGCGCCGCACGGGGTGGTGCTCGGTCCCGACGGGAAGGCGTGGGTCACCGACGGCGGCCAGAACGCGATCGTCCGCTACGACCCGGCGAGCGAGTCGATCGACGTATGGAAGCTGCCCGAGGACACCGGCTACGCCAACCTCAACACCGGCGCCTTCGACAAGGACGGCGTGCACTGGTTCACCGGCCAGAACGGCATCTACGGCCGGGTCGATGCGAGCGGGAAGGTCGAGGTGTGGAAGGACCCGGAGGGCCGCGGACCCTACGGCATCGACGACACGCCCGACGGCGAGATCTGGTACGTCTCGCTCGCCGGCAGCCACCTGGCCAAAGTCGACCGCGCCGATGGCAGCGTCACGCTGATCGAGCCACCGCACGAGAACGCCGGCCTGCGCCGGGTGTGGGCGGATTCGAAGGGCGACCTGTGGATCACCGGCTGGAACAGCGGCAAGCTCTATCGCTACCGCCCGGCGAGCGGCGAGTGGACAACTTTCGACTTGCCCGGCGAGAAACCGCAGGCCTACGCCGTCTACGTCGACGAGCGCGACGACGTGTGGGTGACCGACTTCACCAGCAACAGCACGCTGGTGTTCGACATAGCGACCGAGTCCTGGATTGCGACGATTCCGGGAAGCGGACCGAACGCCCAGGTCCGCCAGATTCTCGGGCGCGGCAACGAGGTCTACCTGCCCGAATCCGGTACCGACCGGCTGATGCTGGTGACGGTCCGCGAGTGACCCGGGCCGCGGCGCTGGCCCTGCTCGCGGTGGGCGCCGGCGCCTGCGTCGCCGCTCCCGCCATGGAGCCGACCCGACTCCCCGAGGGCGAGCGCGCTTATCAGAAGTGTTACGCTTGCCACTCGCTCGAAGGCCCCGATCCGAGGACGCAGGGGCCCTCGCTCAAGGGCGTGCTCGGCCGGCGGGTCGCCGCTGAGCCGGGGTTCGCCTATTCACCGGCGATGCGGGATTACGCGACGCGACAGCGGGCGTGGACCCGCGAGGCGCTGGATGCGTTCATTGCCGATCCGCAGGCGGTCGTTCCCCACAACGAGATGGGCTTCTTCGGTATCCCCGATGCCGAGGAACGCCGCGCGCTGATCGACTACCTCGCGCGCTCGTAGCGGCCAGCACCTATCCGAGGTGCTCGGCGAAGAACGCCGCGGTCCGCTCGTCGGCGAGACGGGCGCCTTGCTCGTGGCGGCGCTTGCCGAGCTCGGTGGCGAAGCCGTGGTCGAGGCCCGGGTAGTCGTGCAGCGTGACCCGGGGATGATCGTCGAGCCCTTCGTGGATCGCCTTCTGCTGTTCGGGCGGCACGAAGTGGTCGGCGCCGGCGATGTGCAGCATCAGCGGCCGCGCGATCGCGTGCTTCTCGCGCAGCAGATCGGGGAGGCCGACCGCGTAGTAGCCGACGCTCGCGTCGACGTCGGTCCGCGCGGCGACCATGTACGCGAGCCGTCCGCCGAGGCAGTAGCCGACGACGCCGACCTTGGGGACGCCGAACGCGTTGCGCGCATGGCGGATCGTCGCCTCGATGTCGCGTACACCCTGGTCCTGGTCGAACCGGTTCATCAGCGCGAGCGCGCGCTCGAACTGCTCCGGCACGTCGGGATCGAGCTGGACGCCCGGTTCCAGCCGCCAGAACAGGTCAGGAGCGAGCGCCAGGTACCCGTCGGCCGCGAGGCGCTCGCACTTGCGGCGAATGCCCGGGTTCACCCCGAAGATCTCCTGGATGACCACGATCGCCGCGCGCGGCGGACCTTCGGGCCTGGCGCAGAAGGCGGTGAACCTCCCCTCGCCGTCGAGGGTGGAAATGTCGACCGTATCGCTCATATAAGACTCCTCCCGGCGTTTCGCGTGCTTATGCCTCTGCTACGCCGCGGACCCAAGCGCGTTCCGCGCCCCGCGAAAGGCAAGGCCGATGAAGATCAACATCGAGATCGACTGCTCGCCCGAGGAAGCCCGCCGTTTCATGGGCCTGCCCGACGTCGAGAAGGCCAACGAGGTCTACGTCGACGCTTTCGCCAAGGCGATGAAGACCGCCGGCAACACCGAGCAACTGCAGGAATATGCTCGCCAGCTCGCGCCGATGGGGCAGATGGGTTTGAAAATGTTCCAGAATTTCATGGAAGGCGCGCGGAAGGCCGGCGAGCGGGCCAGTAATGAGGGCGACAAGCCTGACGCCTGATTCCGCGCCGTGACGCGTTCGGATACGATCTTCGCGCTGTCGAGCGGTGCGCCGCCGGCGGGAATCGCCGTGGTCCGCGTGAGCGGGCCCGGGGCGGGCGCGGCGCTGACCTCGCTGGCGGGCCGGCTGCCTCAACCGCGCCGGGCGAGCCGGGCCGTGTTTCGCGATCACGACGGGAGCGTGCTCGACGACGGACTCGCGCTGTGGTTTCCGGGACCGGCGACGGCCACGGGCGAGGACCTGGCCGAGCTTCATCTTCACGGCGGCCGCGCGGTCGTCACGGCAGTCGAGGCGGCGCTGGCTGCGCTGCCAGGGTTGCGCCGCGCGGAGCCCGGCGAATTCACGCGGCGCGCATTCATCAACGGGCGGGTCGATCTCGCCGAGGCGGAAGGGCTCGCGGACCTGCTAGCAGCCGAAACCGAGCTTCAGCGCCGCGCGGCGATCGAACTTGCGGGCGGCGCGCTGTCGCGGCGGGTCGAGCACTGGCGCGACCGGCTGCTCATGCTGTCGGCGCAACTCGAGGCGGTGCTCGATTTCGACGACGAAGGCGATGTGGCAACGCTGCCAGCGACGTTCACCCGCGAAATCGAGATCCTCAGCAACGAGCTTGCGTCTTCCCTGGACGCCCCGTCTGCAGAACTGCTGCGCGAAGGTTATCGAGTCGCTCTCGCTGGGCCGCCCAATGCCGGAAAATCCACGTTATTCAATGCATTAGTCGAGAGTGAGGCAGCGATCACGGCGCCGCTCGCCGGAACGACGCGCGATGTGCTCGTGCGGCCGGTAGCGCTCGGCGGGATTCCGTTCAGCTTCGTCGACATGGCCGGCCTGCGCCAGGGCGGGGCCGATCCTGTCGAGACGATCGGCATCGAGCGGGCCGAGGCCGAAATCGCGCGCGCCGACCTCGTGTTGTGGCTCGGGCCCGAGGGCGAGGGCCCTGCCGGCGCATGGGAGATCGAAGCGCAGTGCGACCGGGCCGATCATCCGGTGAAGGCGGCACCTCGCTACCGGGTGTCGGCCGTGACCGGAGAGAACCTTGTCGAATTGAAGCGCGGGCTGATTGCTCACGCCGCCGCGATGATGCCGCGACCGGGTGAGGGGGCCTTGAACCGGCGGCAGCGTGACCTGCTGGCGCAGGCGCGTGGCGCGCTGCGTGAGGCCGTCCGGCAGTCCGATCCGTTGCTGCTTGCCGAGGGCCTGCGCGAGGCGCGGCTGGCATTCGACCGGCTGGTCGGCCGCAGCGCGACGGAGGACGTGCTCGACGCGCTGTTCGGGCGCTTCTGCATTGGAAAGTGATGGCTGTTTCACGTGAAACGCAGCAGGCATTTTGACCGGCGCCCCGGGGCGGATTAGGGGGCGCGGCATGAGCGCATTCGACATCCTCGTGGTGGGTGGCGGCCATGCGGGCTGCGAGGCAGCTAGCGTGGCTGCGCGGATGGGCGCGCGCGTCGGCCTGGTCAGTTTCGACCTCGGCTCCCTCGGGGCGATGAGCTGCAATCCGGCGATCGGCGGCCTTGGCAAGGGGCACCTCGTGCGCGAGGTCGACGCGTTCGACGGGCTGATTGCGCGGGCGGCCGACGCGGCGGCCATCCACTACCGGATGCTGAACCGTTCCAAGGGCAGCGCTGTCTGGGGTCCGCGAGTCCAGGCCGACCGAGCGTTGTTCAAGGACGCGATCCAGGCGGCCGTCAGGACTCAGCCCGGGCTCGAGTTGGTCGAAGGCGAGGCCGCGGCTCTGGTTCTGAAGAGCGGGGCGGTTCGAGGGCTGGATCTGGCCGATGGCACCCGGCTCGAGGCGCGCGCAGTCGTGCTGTGTACGGGGACCTTTCTCGGCGGCACCCTGTTTCGCGGCGAGGAGCGGATGACCGGCGGGCGCATCGGCGAGAGCTCGGCCCAGCGGCTTGCCGCCCAACTGCGCGACTGCGCGCTGCCGATGGCTCGGCTCAAGACCGGCACGCCTCCGCGGCTCGACGGGCGCACGATCGACTGGGCGCGGCTCGAGGAGCAGCCTTCGGACGCCGATCCCTGGACCATGTCGCCGCTAACCCCTCGGCGGGGCAATGCCCAGGTGTTTTGTGCGATCACCCGGACCAACGCGAAGAGCCACGCCATCATCCGTGCCAACCTGCATCGCTCGCCGCTGTTCACCGGCGCGATCGAGGCCGCGGGGCCCCGCTACTGCCCGTCGATCGAGGACAAGATCCATCGGTTCGGCGATCGCGACGGGCATCAGGTGTTCCTCGAGCCCGAGGGGCTGGCGACGCGTCTCGTCTATCCCAACGGGGTCAGCACCTCGCTCCCGGCCGAGGTCCAGCTAGCGATGTTGCGGACGATGGAGGGGCTGGAGCGTGTCGAGATGGTGATGCCCGGCTACGCGGTTGAGTACGACCATGTCGATCCGCGCGCGCTCGGGCCGGACCTGCAGCTTCGCGCGATCCCCGGGCTCTATTGTGCGGGACAGATCAACGGCACGACGGGGTACGAGGAGGCCGCGGCCCAGGGGCTGTTTGCCGGAATGCACGCGGCGGCGCGCGTGCTCGGACGTGAGCCCGCGCCGCTCGATCGCGGCAACAGCTACATCGCGGTGATGGTGGACGATCTGACCTTGCACGGGGTCAGCGAGCCTTATCGCATGCTCACTGCGCGTGCCGAGTACCGTCTGCGACTGCGCGCCAGCAACGCAGCGACGCGGCTCACTCCGCTGGCGATCGCGGCGGGGTGTGTGGGCGAGGAACGCAGACGCTGGTTCGAGAAGCGCGAGCGTGAGCGCGAGCGCTGGGGCGCTGCCCTCGACGCCGAGGCGGGAGCAGGCGATCTCGTGCGAGCCGGTATACCCGTACGGGCGGACGCCGGGAAGCGATCGCTGGCCGAGTGGCTGCGCTTTCCCGACATCAACCTCGCGGATCTCGCACCGTGGATCGATCGGCAGCTCGATCCCTCCAGTGAACTTGCACTGGAGATGGCCGAGGACGCAGCCTATGCGCCCTACCTTGAACGGCAGGAGGCGGAGTTGCGCGAGCTACGCGCCAGCGAGGCGGTCGTGCTCGGAGACGATTTTCCATTCGCCGAGGTTCCGGGGTTGTCCAACGAGATGGTCGAGCGCCTGGCGGCGGCGCGCCCCGCCAATCTCGCGGCGGCCGGGCGGGTGAGGGGCGTGACCCCGGCCGCACTAGCGGCGCTGCTGGTGTTCGCGCGGCGAAAGGCTCTCGCCGCATGATCGAGGGAGAAGAGGCGGCCCGCGCCTTCTGTTTCGAGCGCACTGACGAAGCGGGGATCGCTCGCCTCGAACGCCTTGCGGCCATGCTCGGCGAGGAGAACGAGCGCCAGAATCTCGTCTCGGCCAATAGCCTTACCACCGTCTGGCAGCGCCACTTTGCCGATAGTCTGCAGCTTCTCGACCCTGTTCCACGTGGAACGGCCCCTTGGATCGATCTCGGGAGCGGGGCGGGGGTGCCGGGTCTAGTCCTCGCCTGCGTGCGCCCTGAAGACGCGTTCGTTCTGGTCGAATCGCGCAAGCGCCGCGTTGATTGGCTGAACCGCGCGGCGTCGGCACTGGGTCTCGGCAATTGCCGTGTTCTGGGTTCCCGACTTGAAAATGTGGAAACGTTTCCCGCGGCCGTTATTACCGCGCGCGCCTTCGCCCCGCTCGGCAAGCTGCTCCAGTTGTCCGCCCGGTTTTCCACACGGGACACGATTTGGCTGTTGCCCAAGGGCCGCTCGGCGGCGCAAGAACTGTCTGGACAGCCGCCGCGAGTGAGAGACATGTTTCACGTGGAACAGTCGGTCACCGACCCCGAAGGCGGCATCCTGGTCGGACGAGGGACGCCGCAGCTGCGATGATCAAGATCGCGATCGCCAATCAGAAGGGCGGAGTGGGCAAGACCACCACCGCGATCAACATTGCGACGGCCATGGCCGCGACCGGCTGGAGGACGCTGCTGATCGACCTCGACCCCCAGGGGAATGCGTCGACCGGGATGGGTATCGATGCCGTGCGGCGCGAAGTGTCGAGCTACGACCTGTTGCTCGGCGAAGCCTCGCTCGTGGAGTGCGCGATCGGCACAGCGATCCGCGGGCTCGACATCGTGCCCGCGACGGTCGACCTGAGCGGGGCCGAGATCGAGCTCGTGGGGATGGAAGATCGTGCGCGACGCCTCCGCGCTGCGCTTGCCGGCCACCGCGGGCACGACATCTGCTTCATCGACTGCCCCCCCTCGCTCGGCCTGCTGACACTCAACGCGCTCAGTGCGGCCGACACGCTGCTCGTGCCTCTGCAGTGCGAATTCTTCGCGCTCGAGGGGCTGAGTCAGCTGCTGCAGACGGTCGAGCAGGTCCAGCACCGCTTCAATCCCGACCTCGGAATCGTTGGGATCGCGCTGACGATGTTCGACCGGCGCAACCGCCTGACAGACCAGGTCGCCGACGACGTACGCGAATGTCTCGGCAAGCTCGTGTTCGAAGCGGTCATCCCGCGCAACGTTCGCCTCTCCGAAGCGCCGAGCCACGGACTTCCGGCGTTGATCTACGACCACGCGTGCATGGGCAGCCGGGCGTACATGGCTCTTGCACGCGAGCTGATCGGCCGCCTGCCGAAGGAAAGGAAAGCCGCATGAGCGCCGACGAACGCCAGGACACCCGACCCGCCACCCGCCGCAAGCTCGGGCGGGGCCTCGGGGCGCTGCTCGGCGAGGCGCGCCGCGAGGAGCCGCTGATCGCTTCCTCGCGCGACTCCGCGCCGGGCGGGCCCGAGGCGATCCCTTCCGCGCGCCCCGCCGCCGGCCTCGCGAACGTTCCGGTAGCGGCGATCGAACCGCATCCCGAACAGCCTCGGCGCCGCTTTGAGGAGGAGGCGCTTGCCGACCTCGCCGCGTCGATCGCGGAACGCGGTGTGATCCAGCCGGTGATCGTTCGTCCGCTGGGTGCGGGCCGCTATCAGTTGGTTGCCGGCGAGCGACGCTGGCGCGCCGCTCAGAAGGCACAACTACATGAAATTCCGGCATTAATTAGGGACCTCGAAGAACGCGAGGTGACCGCGCTGGCGCTGATCGAGAACATCCAGCGGGAGAACCTCAACCCGGTGGAAGAGGCTCGCGCCTACAAACGGCTGGCCGAGCTCGAGGACTTGCCGCACGGCGAGATCGCGCGCCTTGTCGGCAAGTCGCGCAGCCACGTGGCCAACTTCATCCGGCTCTTGAGCCTGCCCGAGACGGTGCTCGAGCACCTCGAACAGGGCCGGCTCGACATGGGCCATGCCCGTGCGCTGGTCGGCCATCCCGACGCCGCTGCGCTGGCCGAGCGGGCAGTAAGCGAAAAGCTCTCGGTGCGTGAGGTCGAGAAACTCGCCCGGAAGGGCTCCGCGGATCATTCCGGACGCCGGATGGCGCGGCCCGCTCGCAACGTGCCGCAGGACGCCGATATTCTCGCCGTTCAGAACCAGCTCGAAGAAGTGCTGGGTTTGCCGGTACGAATTGCCGCCGACACCGATCCGCGCTCGGGGGCGGTCACGATCCGCTACCGCACACTCGATCAGCTCGACCTGATCTGCCAGCGCCTTACCGGGGGCGACATATAGCGGGATGGCCCGGACCGGCCGGTTCGGGGTTTCCGGCAGCGTGAACCTGCATATCTCCGCGCTCAGGCTCGACGGCCCGAGCCGCTACCGTTCGTCGAAGCGATCTGACGCAAGAGTCGCGCCGCGCGACTTCAGCCGCAGCGCGAGACCGACCCGAGCTCGCGCGAGACCTACGCGCTTTTGGGCGCCCCGTCGTCGCCCAGGTCCGTGCGCTGCTATTTCGTGGCGGCCTCGCCCGATTCCGCCGCTGGCTGCACGGCGCGCTCGCGGACGATCGGCACGCGCACCCAGATGACCGGCATGGTTCCCGCGCTGGAGGCATAGGGCGCACCGGCGACCGGCGCGACGTAGTTGCTCTCGTACTGCGCGAGCTGCGTCTCGCAGGCGTCGGGCGTGCCGTCGCCGCCCCCGAGGCCAGCGCCGCTCTGCAGGAACACGCTGCGGCATTGGGCGAGCCAGGCGTTGCGCTGCTCGAACGAGAAGGGCGAATTCGGGATCACCCGCCGGATCAGCGGCGCGTCGGCGACTCCGTCGGGTCCGCTGGGCGCGGGGACTTCAGGCTGGTTGTACGTCCCGGTCCATGTGCCGCGGTAGGTGCCGTCGGGAGCCCATTCGCCGTCCCACTCGCCTTCCCAGCCGCCGCCAGATGCGGGATCCTGCAGGGGTGCCGGCTCGAGCTGCGGGAGCGCCGGGGGCGAATTGGCATCCTGCGCCGCGGCGGGGACGGTCAGACAGGTCAGGACGGCGGCGAGCGCCGGGACGAAGCGGATCGACATTCTCGAGTCTCCAGGTCGGCGAGGTGCGCGGGGGCACCTGTCCTTTGCCCGGGGCTCTTAGCGTCTTCGCCGCAAATCCCAATCGACGAGGCGGCGCGTGTCCCGAATCGGGCCGCTAGATCCGCGCGGCGATCCGCGCTGCCAACGCCTCGAACCCGTCCTGATCGTTCTCGTCGAAGCGCCCGGGCTGTGGGCTGTCGAGATCGATCACCGCGATCACCGCTCCCTCGCGCAACACCGGCACGACGAGTTCGGAGCGGCTCGCCGCGTCGCAGGCGATGTGGCCGGGAAACGCGTGAACGTCGGCGACCCGCTGGGTCTCGCCCGACTGCGCCGCCGTTCCGCACACGCCACGGCCCAGCGGGATGCGGATGCACGCCGGCCTGCCGCAGAAAGGCCCGAGCACGAGCTCGTCCCCGATGCGCCGGTAGAATCCGGCCCAGTTGAGATCGGGCACGAGCTGCCAGACGAGCGCGGCGAGATTGGCCATGTTGGCGACGCCGTCGGGCTCGCCCGCGGTCAGCGCGTCGGCGGCGTCGAGCAGCTCGCGGTAGAATTCGGGCTTGGGCCGGGCCGGGTCGGCGGTGAAATCGTGCATCGGGGCTCCCTAGCCGCACTGGCCGTTGCCGCAAAGCCGGCCATGGCCTATCTCATCACCGATGAGGATCCTGAAGAAGCTCGCTATCGGCCTCGTCGTCGTGGCCGTCGTTCTGGCCGTCGCCGCCTGGTGGATCGTCCGCGGCGACCCGGCGGACTATACCGTCGACGAGGTGAGCGGAACCGATCCGATCATCGCCGAGCCCGACCCGCAGTGGATTCCGACAGTTGGCGTTGCCCAGCCGATCGGCTGGGGCGAGGATGGCGCGCCCGAAGCGGCCGAGGGCCTCGTGGTCAACCGCTTCGCCGAAGGGCTCGAGCACCCGCGCGTGATCTACACCATGCCGAACGGCGACGTGCTTGTCGCCGAAAGCAACGCGCCCGAGCGGGTGGTTGCCGGCGGCAACGCGATCACCAACTGGATCGCCGGGCTGCTGTTCAGTCGTGCCGGCGCCGCCGTGCCGTCACCGAACAAGCTCGTGCTGCTGCGCGACGCCGATGGTGACGGGGTCGCGGAAGAGCGGCACACGCTGCGTAGCGACCTGTCCTCGCCCTCTGGTATCGCCTGGCACGACGGCCAGCTCTACGTCGCCAACCACGACGCGGTGCTGCGCTTCACCTACGAAGAAGGCGCGACCGCGCTCACCGGCGAGCCCGAGAAGCTGATGGACCTGCCGGCGGGTGGCAACCACTGGATGCGCAACCTCGTGCTCAACGAAGACGGCACGCGGCTCTACGTCGCGGTCGGTTCCGCATCGAACATCGCCGAAGGCGGACTGGAGCTCGAGGAAGGCCGCGCGGCGATCCACGAGCTCAACCTCGAAACCGGCGCATCCCGGATCTTCGCCCAGGGAATGCGCAATCCCAACGGTCTCGCCTGGAACCCCTGGAGCGGCGAGCTGTGGACCACGGTCAACGAGCGCGACCAGCTCGGCTCCGACCTCGTCCCTGATTACCTGACCAACGTCCCGATCGGCTCGCACTACGGCTGGCCGTGGGTCTACTGGAACGAGGAAATCGACGAGCGCGTCGAGGAGCCGATGCCGCCGTTCTTCACCCAGTACACGCGGACGCCCGAATATGCGCTCGGGCCGCACGTCGCCGCGCTCGGCCTTACGTTCACGCGCGAAGGCTCGCGGTTGGGCCCGTCCTTCAGCCAGGGGGCGATCGTCGCTCGCCACGGCTCGTGGAACCGCAAGCCGCCCTCCGGCTACGACGTGGTCTTCATCCGCTTCGACGAGCGCGGCAACCCGCAGGGCAAGCCGGTCCAGGTGCTCAAGAGCTTCCTCGCCGGCGACGGCAAGACGCACGGCCGGCCGACCTGGGTCGCGTGGGACCGGACCGGCGCGCTGCTGGTCAGCGACGACACCGCCAATATCATCTGGCGAGTGAGCGCTCCCGGTGCCGAGCCGGCTCCCGCGCCGCAGCGCTACCGCACGAGCCGGATGCCGCCGCAGATCGAGCTGCGCGGCGACCCGTCGCGTGCGTTCGAGCAGAACTGATCGCGGCTAGCCGAGCGCTAGCCCTGCACGCCCGGCCAGCTCGGTAATGAAATGCCAGGCGACCCGTCCCGATCGGGCTCCGCGGCGCCGCGCCCATTCGAGTGCTTCGGCCTCGCTCCAGTCCAGCCCGAACTCCTCGGCATAGCCGGCGACGATCGCCAGGTACTCGTCCTGCGAGCAGGCGTGGAAGCCGAGCGAGAGACCGAACCGGTCGGCCAGCGCGAGCTGGTCGTCGACTGCGTCGCGCGGATTGAGCGGGTCATCCTGCTCACTCGCCTGGCGCGCGACGATCGCCCGCCGGTTCGAAGTCACCGCCAGCCTTACGTTCGCCGGACGCGCCTCGACCCCGCCGTCGAGCCACGAGCGCAAGTGGCGCGGGCCCGCCGCGTCGCCGGGCGCGAAGCCGAGGTCGTCGACGAACACCACGAAACCGCGGTCGACCGGCTCGAGCTCGGTAAACAGTTCCGCGAGCGACGTCACGGCGTCCGTCGCCACCTGTACCAGCGCGATCCGTCCGGGCTCGGCCTCTTGCGCCGCGACCACCGCCGCGCGCACCAGCGCCGACTTGCCCATCCCGCGCGCGCCCCACAGCAGCATGTCATGGGCCGCATGGCCTCGCGCGAGGCGAAGCACGTTCTCCGCCGCTGCCGCCTTCTGCCGGTCGATGCCGCGCAACAGCTCGAGCCGCGGTGCCACGATCCGCGGTACCGCGCGCGCCTTGGCGCCGGTCCAGACATAGGCGGGTGCGGCAGTCCAGTCGGTCTTTGACGAAATGGAGCTTGGATCGCGGGTGTCGGGCATGGGCGCTCGTTCGGGCAGGGCAGGCACCTCGTCAAGGGTGGACCGGTGCGGCCGGCTTGCCTGTCGGTGCGTTTGCCCTAGACGAGGGCAACGGAGCACGCCCGCCTGCATGGGGGCAAGGACATGGCGACCACTTTCACCCGCCGCGCCTTCGTCGGCACGGCCGCGCTGGCCGGAGCGCTGTCTTCGGCGCTCCGTGCAGCTCCGACGGTCTTTCCGACCGGCACCACGATCTACGATCCGGACAAGGCCTGGAACGGTTACACGGTTCTCTCGACGCTCGACACGCCGGCCGTCGTCGTGATCGACATGAACGGGCGCCCGGTGAAACGGTGGGAGGGGTTCAACCTCTCTGCCGGCGGCCCGGCGCGCGTTCTCCCCGGCGGCGTCCTGGTCGCGCCGAAAGGCGCCTTTCCGGGGCACCAGGAATCAACCGCGCTGGTTGCGGTGGATTTCGGCGGCAACGAGCTCTGGCGGTTCGGCCGCGCCGAAGAAATCGAGATCACCGGCCTGCGGCAATGGAGCGCGCGCCAGCATCACGACTGGCAGCCGGCCGACTGGCCGGGCGGCTACTACTCGCCTCGGTTCACGCCCGGCGTTGGCGGCCGCATGCTGACGCTGACGCATTCGAGCGACTCGAATTCCGCCGTTGCCAGCGTGCTGCTCGAGGACGACCGGTTGATCGAAATCGGCGCCAACGGACAGGTGACCTGGGAGTGGCGGGCGGCCAATCACGTCGACGCGTTCGGCTTGACTCCGGCCGCGCGCGCAGCGATCGCCCGTCTCGGCACGCGCGACGGCTACGACTGGCTGCACCTCAACTCGGCGCGCTACCTCGGCCCCAACCGCTGGCACGACGCCGGTGACGCGCGCTTCCATCCCGACAACGTGATCGTCTCGAGCCGCTCGGCGAGCCTGGTCGCGATCGTCGCGCGCGACGGGTCGATTGCGTGGCGTATCGGTCCGGACTTCACCGTCACGCCGGAGCAGCGCGCGCTCGGCCAGGTGATCGGCCAGCACGATGCACACCTGATCCCACCGGGCCTGCCGGGTGCCGGTAACCTGCTGCTGTTCGACAACGGCGGAGCCTCGGGGTTCGGCGATCCGAGCCCGATCTCGCCGCTAGGCAATTCGATCTACCAGCGGCCGACCTCCCGCGTGCTCGAGATCGACCCGCTCAGCCTCGCGCTGGTCTGGTCCTACATTGCGCCGAACTTCTTCAGCACCAACGTCAGCGGTGCGCAGCGGCTGCCGAACGGCAACACGCTGATAACCGAAGGCGCACCGGGACGGGTGTTCGAGGTCACTCCCGAGCGCGAGCTCGTCTGGGAGTTCATGAATCCGCCGGGCGAGGGTGGCCGACGGAGCAATGCCGTCTACCGCGCCTACCGCCTGCCTTACGGCTGGATCCCGCAGCTGCCCGCTCCGTGCGAGGTCCCGATCGTCCCGCCGCAGCCGGGGACCTTCCGCGTGCCGGGCACGCCCGAGGACTAGCTTGGCTTGGGCCCGTTAGCACGGTAGCGGCGCCTGATGCAGAGTGAGGCTCCCGAACGGCTGGCTCCGGACGCTGCGGGAATCGCCCGCGCTGCCGAGCTGCTGCGCGCCGAGCGCCTGGTGGCGGTGCCGACCGAGACCGTTTACGGGCTCGCCGCCCGCGCTGACCGCGAAGATGCGGTCGCCGCGATCTTCGCCGCCAAGGGTCGGCCGGACTTCAATCCGCTGATCGTGCATGTCGCCTCGCCGGCGATGGCGCGCAAGTTCGCGCGGTTCGGCGCGCGCGCCCAAAGATTGGCGGAGAGCTACTGGCCCGGGCCACTCACGCTCGTGCTGCCGCTGCAGCCGGACAGCACGATCGTGCCGGCCGTGACCGCAGGCCTGCCGACCGTAGCCCTGCGCATGCCGGACCACCCGGCCCTGCAGGCGCTGATCGCCGAGCTCGGCCTGCCGCTGGCCGCGCCGTCCGCCAATCGCAGCGGCGCGATCAGTCCGACGACGCCCGAGCATGTCGCTGCCTCACTTGGCGACGCGGTCGACGCGATCCTCGATGGCGGGCCCTGCGCGCGGGGTCTCGAATCGACGATCGTCGCACTGCGCGAGGACGGTTCGTGGCAACTGTTGCGCGCGGGACCGATTCCGGAAGCCGAGCTGACCACGCTGCTAGGTTCGCCGAAGCCGCTCGCCGACGCCGCGATCGAGGCGCCCGGCCAGCTCGCGCGGCACTATTCGCCCGGCAAGCCCGTGCGACTCGGGGCGACCGAACCGGCGGCGGACGAATTCATGATCGGCTTCGGTGCAATTGCCGGCGATTGCTCGCTTTCACCCGAGGGCGACCTCGCGCTCGCCGCCGCACGGCTCTACGCCTGCCTGCACGAAGCCGCGGCGTCGAACCTGCCGCGCATCGCGGTGGCGCCCGTGCCCGACTCGGGCATCGGCGCGGCCATCAACGACCGGTTGCGGCGGGCGGCTGCCTAGCCTCCTTCGATAGCCTCAGGACAGACGAACGGGCCGAGGCAAGCGCGGGAACGAGGCTGCTCACCCTCACTTGCTCATCGTGAGCCCGTCAAAGGAACAGAGCCTACCGCGCCTGAGGCTCGGACGGGATCGAAGGCAGCAGCACCTGGATCTCGGCGTAGGTCTGACGCGCCTGGTCGCAGGCGCGGCGGTCCCCGTCGCCGCAACGGTCGATCTGCTTCTCGTAATCGCGTTGCAATCGGCCGAGGCGCTCTTCGCGCTGGCGGATCTCCCGGCCGCGCTTCTGGTCGGCTTCGGCCTGGCTGGTGGTGGCGAGGTCGACGCCGGCGCTGGCCGCCTTGACCGGCAGGGTCACGGCGCTGACGGCGGTCTTCGCGAGGCACCCCTGCAAGGCGAACGCGGCTGCGCCGAGGGCGATCAGTCGTAGTATGTAGGCCATGCGCCGTACTCCTCGCGAGCAGCCCTAGGTACGGCACGATTGCCCGGGCGTGAACTAGCTTTGCACCCCTTGCCGTTGCAGCGGACGCGTCCGCCGCCAAAACGTGACACAGAGCAGCGCGCCGGACCGGCGATTTCGACTTCGCCGCCACCGACGATCGACACGCGCGCTTTCTCGCGCACCGTCAGCGCAACGTCGCCCGAGCCGGCAATCGTGACCGAGGCTTGGTGGCTGGTTACATCCCGCCCGCGCAGTGTGCCCGAGCCTGCGATCGACACTCGGGAGCGCCGCGCGCTGCCGCGGGCAGCGAGGTTGCCCGAGCCGGCGACCGAGAAGCGAGCGTCATCCACACGCAACGTCGTGACGGCGAGATCGCACGATCCGGCAACCGCCGCCGAGAAATCTTCGCCTTCGACGCGGTCGATGCGCATCTCGCCGCTGCCGATAAGCGAGGCGCTCGAGATCCTCGGCAGCGACACCTGAAATCTGACGGGCTCATAGTCGTTCATGCAGTGCCACCGACCGCGACGATCGCGGTCGCGCTCGAGGCAGCGACGCTCCCAGCGATTGTCGTCGACCGGGCGAATGCGTAGTCGCCCGTCTTCGACGGAGACTTCCGTATCGGTCAGCGCCTGTGTCGGACCTTCGGCGCGAACCGCGAACTCCGGCCCGACCGAGACCGTAACGCGATGCGGGCCAACGACCGCGATCCCGTCGAATCCGGAAAGCGCGTAGCTGCGTGTCGTCTGCGCGACGGCGCCGTCCTGGGCAACGACCATCGTCCCGCCGAGAAAGGCGAGGCCGGCGAACGACGCGGTCACGAGTGCCTTGTGCATGGAAAGGTCCTTGGCGACCCGGGAGGCAAGGGGTAAATGCGATTACGTCTGTAGGCAACGACGGATGCAGTCGAATCAGTCTGTCCCGCCGCCCCCCTCGCAACTGACGTCCCCGCTGCCGAAGCGGGTGACCGTGCAGCGGGCCGGTCCGGAAACGTCGACGTCGCCGCTGCCCATGATCGAGACATTGACCTTGTCAGTGGCCGTGAGCTCGACATCGCCCGACCCGACGATCGAGACCGAAGCGCTCTCGCTCCGGAGGCCCGAAACGTCGACATCGCCGGATCCGCCGACCGAGACGCTCGTGCGGCGCGCGGTGCCGCGGGCGGAGATGTTCCCTGCGCCACCGATGTTGAAGCTGGCCTGGTTGACCTCGAGCAGGCCGATTTCAAGCTCGCCCGATCCGGCAATCTTGCCTTCGAAGCTGTCACCCTGGACGCGATCGATGCGGACAGTGCCCGAACCGGCCTGGGCGATCCCCTCGAGCTTCGGCACCGTGATGTAGAAGGTCGCCCCGGAAAGCCGGCGCCAGTTGCCCCAATTGAACCCGCGCTTCGGCCGGATCACCAGCGTGTCGCCCTCGACCACCGCCTCAAGCTGAGCCAGCGCCCGCGGCGGGCCCTCGGCGCGGACCGACGGCGTCTCGCCGAAGGTGATGACGACGTCCTGTGGACCTGAGGTCGAGATCTCGTCGAACTCGCCGACGGCGTAAGTAGCGGCCCGCGCAGTGGCGACGTCCGGCCGTTCGCCAACGTCGACCCCGACCGCATCGGACAAGATCAGCGCGGCCGCGCCCGATGCGACGGCGCCTGCCGCAACGGCGAACACGATCTCGCGCTTTCTCAGCCTAGGGCGGGCCGAATCCGGTGGCCTCATGTACGCCACCTGCCACATTCGCGCATGCGGCTCCAACCCGCGCTGGACGTCCGTCGCCGGCCGCTAATCGACGGTCTCCCGGTCGCGCTCGCAAGACACCGTGCCCGAGCCCATCGAGTGCACGCTGCAGCGAGCCGAACCGCGCACGATGACGTTGCCCGACCCCATCAGGTGCGCGGAGACTTCGCCGTTGCAGGCGAAAATCGCGTCGCCCGATCCGGCGATATGGACGGTAGCCCTGTGGACGCGAAGGCCCTCGGCGTCGCAGCTGCCGCTTCCGGCGATCGACAGGTCGAGTTCGTCAGCCCGTCCGTCGATCGCGGCGCGGCCGCTGCCGGCGAGGCTCACCTTGACCCGCCCGCCTTCGACCGCCGCCACTTCGAGCCGGCCCGATCCGGTGATCGAGAGCTTGCCGTCGCGCGCGAGCTTCGCCGCGGTGATCCGACCCGATCCGGCGATCGAGACCTTCCGCGGGGCGGGAAGCGTGAGGTTGACCACCGTGTCGTGATCGCCGCCCGAAATGGCCAGGCGGTTCTCGGCGAGCGCAAAGCGCACGTCGGCCGCACCGGGCGACGGCTCGACCTCGACCCCGAACTCAGGTCCCTCGCTGACGACGACTTGCGACGGGCCGCAATGGGCGATCTTCTCCGGCGCGGGACCGGACAGGTCGAGCTCTTCGAGCGGAACGCCATCGCACCCCTCGTGGATGTTCACTCGCAGCGATCCTGCAAGGTAACCGAGGTTCCTGAACAGCTCGTCGAGGCGCATCGCGATTCCTCCTGCCATCGTGTATTAATACGATAATACAGGTTGTGCGCCCTGGGCTCAATGGCCTTCGTCGATGCATTTACGACGTTCGGCGATATATCGCAACATCGCAAGCACCGAAAAGGCCGCCCAGGTTGCCCCGGGCGGCCCTTGCGTGCTTCCGATCGCCCGATCAGGCGTCTTCGGCTGTGCTCTCGTAGTACTGCGGCGCGTGCTTGCGCAGCACGTCGAGGATCTTCGCCAGTGCGGTCGCCTCGTCGGTCTTCTCCATCGCCGCGAGCTCGCGCGCGAGCCGGCTCGAGGCCGCCTCGAAGATCTGCCGCTCCGAATAGGACTGCTCGGGCTGGTCCTCGGGGCGGAACAGGTCGCGGGTCACTTCGGCGATCGACACCAGGTCACCGGAGTTGATCTTGGCTTCGTATTCCTGCGCACGGCGCGACCACATGGTCCGCTTGACCTTGGGCTTGCCCTTGAGTGTTTCCATCGCTTCCTTGAGGGTCTTGTCGCTCGACAGCTTGCGCATGCCGATCGCCTCGACCTTGTTCACCGGAACGCGCAGGGTCATGCGTTCCTTCTCGAACCGCAGCACATAGAGCTCGAGCTTCATGCCGGCGATTTCCTCGCTCTGCAGCTCGACCACACGACCCACGCCGTGCTTTGGGTAGACAACGTAATCGCCGACATCGAAGGCGGGGGCATTCACAGCCATTTACTGTCCTTTCTCACGGCAGGACTCGGCCAGAGTGAGCGTCAGCAATGTCGGCCGCACGACCCGTCGGCGGCCTGGCTTGCCCTTATCGTGACGCTGTTGGCGGAGCCTGCCTTCCTTGTCCGCCTGCCGCACCGGGAAGGCGGCAGTCACAAGGATATATAGCAGATTCGCAATAAAATTGCCACCCCTGCCTATTTCACAGGCAAGGGCGCTCCGAGTCCGCGCAATGAGGCGGCTCAGTCGCCTTCGCCGGGATCCGGCGAGAAGTACTGCTCGAACTTGCCTTCCACCCCCTTGAAGTCGTCGGCGTCGGGCGGCGGGTCCTTCTTCTGGGTGATGTTCGGCCACTCGGCCGAGTAGGTCGCGTTGAGTTCGAGCCACTTCTCGAGCCCGCCCTCGGTGTCGGGCAGGATCGCTTCGGCTGGACACTCGGGCTCGCACACGCCGCAGTCGATGCATTCGCTCGGGTTGATCACGAGCATCGTCTCGCCTTCGTAGAAGCAGTCGACCGGACAGACCTCGACGCAGTCGGTGTACTTGCACTTGATGCAGGCATCGGTGACGACGTAGGTCATTGTGGCGCTTTCCCTCTGGCTTGCCGCTCGCCCGCTATGCCGTTTGTTCCGCCAGCGTCAAGCGCACGATAACAGGCCTGCGCTTCGCTAGCCGGTCCGCGTCGCGCGGGCAGGTCCACCAGTTCGATGACCAGAACCTCGCGCCTGAGCGGCAGCGTGAGCACATCGCCGACCGAAACGGCGAGGTCCTGCCGCACCACGCGCGCGCCGTTGTGGCGGA
Source organism: uncultured Sphingomonadales bacterium (assembly GCA_937898525.1). Taxonomy (GTDB): domain Bacteria; phylum Pseudomonadota; class Alphaproteobacteria; order Sphingomonadales; family Sphingomonadaceae; genus Croceibacterium_A. The sequence continues at coordinate 64,058 of CALCBC010000015.1, read as the reverse complement.
TATGCCCCTCTGCGATCCAGCGCTGTGCGAGCGCCCGGCTCCTGGCAAAACGGAGGAAGTACAGCAGCCGGTCGATCCGCATCGCGCTCGGGATCAGCGGACCAGCCCGGCGAGCGCGGCGAAGGCGTTGCCTTCGGTCGGACGGGTTTGCTTCGACGTGGGCGGCGGACGGTCCTTGCGCGGCGGCCGCCACGACCACCGCGCGGCCGACGGTGGGCCGAACGCTCCTTCGGGCAGCGGACGCGGCTCGGTCGCACGGAAGCCCGCATCGCGCATCAGTTGGCGGAAGCTGTCGGGCGCCAGCCCCATCGAGGTGGCGAGCGCCGCGTCGACCGCGAAGCCGCGCCCGTTCGCCCGGGCGCGCTGTTCGTGCGCGGCGCGGAACAGCTTTTCGGCAAGGTCGACCCGGATCGCCTGAGCGCCGGCCCGGCGATAGCCGGCCGGCACTTCGCGGCCCCTTGGGATGACCGCTTCCATCCCGGGGTTGAGCGCGCGGCGGTCGGCGCCGATCGCGTGCAGCAGCCGCCGCGGCGCGGGCTTGAGCAGCGCCGGCACGAACACGTCGAGCGTGCCGATCGTCACGCCGAGCCGGCGAAGCAGTGGCCGTTTCTCCTTGGGAACCTGCGCCAGCCCGGCACGCTCGCGTGGTATCGCGCCGTGGCCGTCGGCGAGCGTCAGCAACAGCGCCCGGACCTCGCTGCCCGCCTCGGGATCGCGCGCCGCCTCCTCGAGCCGGCGCAAGGGCGCGAGCGGAGCCAGCTCGCCCTCGAGCCACAGTTCGAGTGCTTCGGCGAGCCTCGCGCGGTGTCCAGCCTCGAGCGGGCCGAGCTCCTTGGCGAGCACCAGCCGTGGGCGAGCGACGGTCTTGCCGCGCTCAAGCCGCGCGACCGGCCGCCCCGCGCGCCGCACTTCGCCCTGCTCGATCGACAGCTCGCCGAGTTCGTCGCGCACCAGTGCCTGCGCCTTGAGCGCGAGCAGCTGCGGCAAGTGCTTCTCGGCGGCCGCGAGCATGAGCTTGCGGTCCTCGACGCTCGCGTCGGCGTCGACCACGAAACGGAACCCCTCGAGATGACCGATCGGCTGGTCCTCGACCGTCACCCGTCCCGCATCGTCCAGAGCTACCCGCAAGAGTCCCGCGTCCTTTCCCATCGTCCGCATCAGTACTGCAGTCCGGCGGTTGACGAACCGCTCGGTCAGCCGCTGGTGCAGCGCGTCGCTGAGCCCCGCCTCGGCCGCTCGCGCCCGCGCCGCCATTTCGTCCCGCGCCAGCACCCAGTCGGGCCGCTGGCAGATATAAGCCCAGCTGCGCACCGCGGCGATGCGGCCCTGCAGTGTGTCGATGTCCCCTTCGGTACGGCCCAGTTCGGCAATCCGCGCGGCGACGTAGTCGGCGCCGAGATGTCCTACGCGCAAGTCCTGCCACAGCCGCGCGACGAAGCGTGCATGGAGGTCCGGTCCCTGCTGACGGAAGTCGGGCAGTTGGCACACCTCCCACAACCGGCGCACCTGGTCCGGCGTCTTGACGTCACCCGCGATCGCCGAGTCGTCGGCGAGGCGCCGCAGCACGGCGAGGTCGATCGCCTCTGGCGCCGCCACGAGCGGCTCGGCTGACGGGCGCGCCTCGAGGTCGGCGATCAGCGCATCGAGGCTTGCGAAGCTCGGCTCGGCCTCGCGCCAGAAGAGCCGCGTCAGCGGCGCGAAACGGTGCTCCTCGATCGCAAAGATCTCGTCGGCGGTCAGTTCGAGCGCCTCGTGACGCCCGCCCGCGAGCGTGCCGAACGTGCCGTCCTGCTGGTGCCTGCCGGCGCGTCCGGCGATCTGCGCCATTTCGGCCGGGGTCAGCCGCCGCTGGCGCACGCCGTCGAACTTCGACAGCGAGGCGAACGCGACATGGGTCACGTCGAGGTTGAGCCCCATGCCGATCGCGTCGGTCGCAACGATGTAGTCGACCTCGCCGGACTGGAACAGCTGAACCTGGCGGTTGCGCGTCTCGGGGCTGAGGCCGCCCATGACCACGGCCGCGCCGCCGCGGAACCGGCGCAGCATCTCGGCGACCGCGTAGACCTGTTCGACCGAGAACGCGACCACCGCCGAGCGCGGCGGCAGGCGCGAGAGCTTGGTCGGCCCCGCGTGGGTGAGGGTCGAGAAGCGCGGGCGCTGCTCGATCTCTGTGCCCGGGAGCAGCGCCTTGATCATCGGCTCGAGCGTCGCCGCGCCGAGCAGCATGGTCTCCTCGCGCCCGCGTGCATGCAACAGCCGGTCGGTGAAGATGTGTCCGCGCTCGCGGTCGGCGGCGAGCTGGGCCTCGTCGAGCGCGACGAAGGCGAGCCCACCGCCGTCCCTCGGCATCGCCTCGGCGGTGCACAGGAAGTACCGCGCACCCGGCGGCTCGATCCGCTCCTCGCCGGTGATCAGCGCGACCTCACCGTCGCCCTTGAGGGCCCGGACCCGGTCGTAGACCTCGCGTGCGAGCAGGCGCAGCGGAAAACCGATCGCCCCGCTCGAATGGCCGCACAGCCGCTCTATCGCGAGGTGCGTCTTGCCGGTATTGGTCGGGCCGAGCACGGCCCGCAGCCGGCCGTCGGTAGGGGTAGCGATCACGGTCCCGCCAATGTGGCGGCGCGCGCGGCGCGACGCAAGCCGCGGAGGCCGCAAATGCGTGGTTTCCCGCCGTTCCCACGGCTCGGCGCGAAGCGGACTCGCCTCGGCGCTGTTTAGTGGAAATTTACTTTATGGCGGCAGGGCTTTGCGCCACAGAGCCGGTCGGGATCGGGTCGCGCCTGTCCCTGCATTGGGTCGGCAGAGGCGGTCGCGCACCAGACGGAGAGCGCGTTTGTTCGACGAAAGCGGGATGGAGGGATACGACGCGGGAGAATCGCTCGCCGCGGCGCCCTCGCGCGCGCCGACGCTCGCCGCTTCTCCCGCGGTCCTGGCCCGCAAGCCCGGCCTCGCCGAACGCTATGCCGAGTGGTGTCGCCGGATTTCCGAGCGCTTTGCCGAAGCCGATCTCGTGCCCGATCTCGCCGAGGACATCGGCTCGCGTCGCTGGCTCCGCGGCGCGGGGACGCTGCTTGGCCTGTCCGCCCTCGCGCTCGCCGGCTGGCCCGACTTCGCCCCGCTCGAAGCCGCTCCGGTCATGCAGATCGACGATCCGGTCCGCGACGAATTCCGCAGCCAGATGATCATGCCGCTCGCGCTCGGCGCCGATAGCGGCCGCCGCATGGGGGCGACTGACCTCGTCATTCCGCTGCGCAGTGCCCCCGAGCGCCCCCGCCTCGATCTCGAGGCGACTCTCGTGCGGGGCGACAGCTTCGGGCGCATGCTCCAGCGGGCCGGCCTCGGCGGGCCCGAGGCCGAGCAGGTCGTTGCCATGGTGGCCAGCGCGGTCGACCTGACGGAGATAGCCCCCGGGACGACCGTCGACATCACACTCGGCCGTCGCCCGGCCCCGGGCGCCGCGCGGCCGCTCGAGGCGCTGTCGTTCCGTGCCCGCTTCGATCTCCAGCTCGCGGTCGAGCGGCGCGCCGGGCGGCTGGTGCTCGATCCACGGCCGATCAAGGTCGATGAGACGCCGCTGCGCATCCGCGGCAAGGTCGGCTCGAGCCTCTACCGCTCGGCCCGCGCCGCCGGCGCTCCGGCGAGTGCCGTCCAGCAGTACCTGCGTGCGCTCGGAGCGGAGATCGACCTCGACCGCTCGATCGCCGCCGGCGACGAGTTTGACCTGATCGTCGAGTACAAGCGTGCCGCCACGGGCGAAGTCGAGGCTGGACGGCTGCTCTACGCCGGGCTCCTTCGCGACGGGAAACCGCGCAAGCAGATGATGCGCTGGGGCAGCGACGGACGGTTCTACGAGGCGTCGGGCGTCGGCGAACAGCGTACGGGGCTGCTCGCGCCGGTGCCCGGCCGCGTCACCTCCGGCTACGGCATGCGCCGGCATCCGATCCTCGGCTATCGGCGGATGCATGCGGGGATCGACTTCAAGGCCAGCTACGGCTCGCCGATCTACGCGGTCAGCGACGGAGTCGTGCAGTTCGCCGGGCGCCACGGCGGCCACGGCAACTATGTCCGCCTGTCGCACGGCAGCGGTCTCGGCACCGGCTACGCTCACATGAGCCGGATCGCGGTGAAGAATGGCGAGCGCGTCCGCCGCGGGCAGGTCATCGGCTACGTCGGCTCGACCGGACTCTCGACCGGGCCTCACCTGCACTACGAGATGTACCGCAATGGCGCGACGGTGAACCCCTCCAACGTCAGCTTCGTCACGCGCGCGCAGCTTTCCGGCAAGGAGCTGGCCGAGTTCCGCGCCCGTCTCGCCGAGCTGCAGAAGATCGAGCCCGGCGCCGCGCTGGCGAGCCTGGAGCCCGATCCCTCGCTCGAGCAGGAACCGGTGCGCGAGATCGACCGGCTCGAGGCGAAGCGCATCGGCTGATTGCCCCTCCTGGCGTTTTCCGGCAGGGATCGCCCCCGATGACCGGCTCCTATCCCGCTACCCGCCTGCGCCGCACACGCGTCACCGCCTGGAGCCGCGCGCTCCACCGCGAGACCGTGCTGACGCCCGCCGACCTGATCTGGCCGCTGTTCGTCACCGAGGGCGAGGGCGTCGAGGAACCGATCGGGACGCTGCCAGGGGTCTCGCGCTGGTCGCTCGACCGGATTGCCGCGCGGGCAAGGGAGGCGGTCGCGCTCGGCATCCCCTGTCTCGCGCTGTTCCCCAATACCCCGCCCGACCGGCGCAGCGCCGATGCGCGCGAGGCGGTCAACCCCGACAACCTGATGTGCCGGGCGATCAAGGCGATCCGCGACGCCTGCGGCAGCGACGTCGGCGTGCTGACCGACGTCGCGCTTGATCCCTACACCAGCCACGGCCAGGACGGGCTGGTCGACGATACCGGCTACGTGATCAACGACGCGACGGTCGACCTGCTGGTCGAACAGGCGCTGGTCCAGGCCGAGGCCGGGGCGGACATCGTTGCCCCGTCGGACATGATGGACGGGCGCATCGGTGCGATCCGCACCGCGCTCGAGAAAGCCGGGCGGGTCAACGTGCAGATCATGAGCTACGCCGCCAAGTACGCCTCTGCGTTCTACGGGCCGTTCCGCGACGCGGTCGGCTCGGGTGGGCTGCTGCAGGGCGACAAGAAGGGCTACCAGATGGACCCGGGCAACGCCGAGGAGGCGCTGCGCGAGGTCGAGCTCGATCTCGCCGAGGGCGCCGACAGCGTGATCGTCAAGCCGGGTCTGCCCTATCTCGACATCGTTCGCCGGGTGAAGGAGCGGTTCGAGGTGCCGGTCTTCGCCTACCAGGTCAGCGGTGAGTACGCGATGATCGAGGCTGCCGCGACGGCCGGCGCGGGCGAGCGCGAGGCCCTCGTCCTCGAGACTCTGACGGCGTTCAAGCGAGCCGGCTGCGCAGGTGTGCTGACGTACCACGCGCCGCTCGCGGCGCGGCTGCTGAATGGCTGACCCGGACGCTGCGATCGTCGCCGAAACGCAGCGGCTGGTGATCCGCCGCGAGCAGCCCGGCGACCTCGCGGTCTGGCTCGAGCACATGAACACGCCGCAGGTCATGGCGATGGTCGGGGGCGTGCAGCCGATCGCCAAGGTCGCCGAGAGTTTCGCGCGAATGGCGGCGGCGGACGCCGCGGACGAGGTCGCGTTCTACTTCGTCGCGCTCAAGACTGACGGCACGCTGATCGGCAAGGCCGGCCTGGCACGGATCGACACTCCATGTGCCCCCGAGGAGCTGAGGGGCGCGGTGCAGGTCGGCTGGACGCTGCGCGCCGACTGCTGGGGCCGGGGCTACGCGCGCGAGGCCGGTGAAGCGGCACTGGCGATGGCATTCGAGCGGCTCGCGCTGCCGCGGATCTACGCACAGACCTCGCAGCGCAACCGGGCCTCGTGGGGGTTGATGGAACGGTTCGGGATGGTCCGCCGCGCCGACCTCGACTACGCCGACCCAGAGTATCCGCCTGAGGACAATCCGACGATGGTCTACCACCTCGACGCCGCCGACTGGCGCGCCTCGCGTGAACGGCTTGCGGCTCATGGCTGAGTTCCGCGTCGAGACCGAGCGCCTGGTCCTGCGCGACTGGCGCGGCGACGCCGACTGGGCGGCGTTCTTCACACACACCAACACTCCGCGGGTCATGCGCTGGCTCGGCACCCCGCTCGACGCCGCGCGCCAGGACGCGATGCGCGAACGGTTGGAAGCCTGCGCCGCGGCGCACGGCCATTGCTTCTGGTTGGTCGAGCGCAAGCCCGACGGCGGACATCTCGCGGGCGAGGTGCTGGGTTTCTGCGGCCTCAAGCGCGCCGACGCATCGGGTTGCCCCTTTGCCGGCGAGTTCGAGATCGGCTGGCGCCTGCGCGAGGACGCCTGGGGGCGGGGCTATGCGAGAGAGGCGGCGACCGCCTCGCTCGACGCCGCGTTCTCGCGCTTCGGCGCCCGCGAGATCTTCGCGCTGACGGTGATCGGCAACACCGCGAGCTGGGGACTGATGGAGCGCCTCGGGATGCGCCGTCGAGAGGATCTCGACTTTTCGGACGAGCGTTTCGAGGGCGAGCTGCGCGACACGATCGTCTACTCGATCGCGCGCGACGAATGGACAGGCCAATGACCGGCGGACACGATTGCACCGGCCGCTTTCCCTGGGCGACCATCCTTCCGTTCGAGGGCAAGGTCCCGCAGATCCACGAGACCGCCTTCGTCGCCCCCGGTGCGCGGATCATTGGCGACGTGACGCTCGGGCCCGAGGCGAGCGTGTGGTACAATTGCGTGCTCAGGGGTGACATCCACCGCATCGAGATCGGCGCGCGCTCGAATGTGCAGGACGGCAGCGTCTTCCACGTCGAGGGTCCGCGGCCCGACACCGAGGGCTGCCCGACGATCGTCGGCGAGGACTGCGTGATCGGACACATGGCGGTGGTCCACGGAGCCACGCTTGAAGACCGCGCCTTCGTCGGCATGGGCGCGGTGGCGATGGACGATTCGCGGATCGGCGAGGGTGCGATGCTCGCGGCCGGGGCACTGTTGAGCCCGGGCAAGGCGATACCCCCGCGCGAGATCTGGGTCGGGCGGCCGGCGAAGTTCCTGCGCACGCAGGACGCGGCCCAGGTCGAGAAGATCCGCTTCCAGACCGAGCGCTACTGCGCCCTCGCGCGGCGCCACCTGGCGATGCTCCGTGGCGAAGCCGAAAATTGAGCTGCCGCCCCCGGAAGCGATCCAGGCGCTGGCCGACGCCGAGGGACGCCTCGCGCTGCGCGTGACGCCGGGCGCTCGGTCCGAGGCTCTCGAGATCGGCGACGGGCGGCTGGTGGTCAAGGTTCGCGCCAAGCCGCAGGACGGCGCCGCAAACGAGGCCGTGATCGTGCTCCTCGCCCGGGCGCTGGGAGTGGCGACGTCACGACTGCAGTTGTTGCGCGGCGCAACTGGGCGCGACAAGCTCGTCCAGCTGCCGCGCGACTGAACCCGGCGCACGCTCCGCCCATTGACTTGGGCTGACTGATGTCTAGATAGCCCCCATCCAAATTTCAGACATGCAGGCTGATGTTTAAGACATCAGGAGATGGCCGATGATTACTTCGCGCCAGATGCGCGCGGCGCGCGCCTTGCTCGGCATCGACCAGCGCGAGCTGGCCGAGCTCGCCGGGCTGTCGGTGCCGACGATCCAGCGGATGGAAGCTTCGGACGGCCAGGTCCGCGGAGTTGTCGACACACTGGTCAAGGTGGTCAACGCCCTCGAGGGTGCGGGGATCGAGCTGATCGGCGAGAACGCGCCGAGCACGGGAACGGGCCGCGGCGTGCGATTGCGCGAACCGCCCCCGATCCCGGGAGAGGCGGAGGTCTAGCGTGAGCGAGAGTTTCACCCCCAAGCTGCTCACCGCCTGGCGAGAGGGCTACGGCCTCGCCGAGTTGCGCGCCGACGCGCTCGCCGGTCTGACCGTGGCGATCGTGGCGTTGCCGCTCGCGATGGCGCTCGGCATCGCCAGCGGCGCCTCGCCGGACAAGGGCCTCGTCACGGCGGTCGTCGCCGGGTTCCTGATCTCGGCGCTCGGCGGTTCGCGATTGCAGATCGGCGGCCCGACCGGCGCCTTCGTCGTCGTGATCTTCAACGTCATTGCCGTGCACGGTTACGACGGTCTCGTGCTGGCGACGCTGCTCGCCGGGCTGATCCTGCTCGTCGCCGGTTTCGCAGGGCTGGGGCGGCTGATCCGCTACGTGCCGCACCCGGTAATTACCGGTTTCACCGCGGGCATCGCGGTCATCATCGCGTCGAGCCAGGTCAAGGACTTCCTCGGTCTGCCGCTCGACGAGGCGCCGGCCGAGTTCATCCCGCAGTGGCTCGCGTACCTCGGCGTGATCACCCGGCTGAGCCCGGCGACGCTCGTGGTCGGCCTCGGCGCGTTCGTCCTGATCCTCGCGCTCAAGAAGCTCGCCCCGCGCCTGCCCGGGTACCTGATCGCAGTGGTCGTCGCCTCGGCCGCGGTCGGGCTGCTCGACCTGCCGGTCGACACCGTCGGCTCACGTTTCCCCGACATCCCGGCCGGCCTGCCGATGCCCGGATTCCCCGAGCTGACGCTGGCCAAGGTCCAGGCGGTCATGCCCTCGGCCTTCACGATCGCCTTCCTCGCCGGCATCGAGGCGCTGCTATCCGCGGTCGTGGCCGACGGCATGGCCGGCACGCGCCATCGGCCGAACCAGGAGCTGGTCGGCCAGGGCGTCGCCAACCTCGCCTCGGCGCTGTTCGGCGGTCTGCCGGCGACCGGCGCGATCGCCCGCACCGCAACCAACATCAAGGCCGGCGCGCGCACGCCCGTCTCGGGCATGTTCCACGCGGCGTTCCTGCTGCTGTTCGTGTTGTTCGCGACGGACCTGATGGGTTACGTTCCGATGGCCGCGCTCGCCGCGATCCTGTTCACGGTCGCGATCGGGATGAGCGAATACCGCCGCTTCGCGCAGCTGCTGAGGATGCCCGGCGGCGACCGTACGGTGCTGCTGCTGACTTTCGCGCTGACCGTGCTGGTCGACCTGACCACCGCGATCGCGGTAGGTGTGACGCTGGCTTCGCTGCTGTTCATGATGCGGATGAGCGAGGCGGTGCAGGTCGAGGGGCGCTCGGAGATCGAAGCCAGGCCCGACCTCGACGACGACGGCATGCGCCAGCGCGAGGGGCTGCCCGCGGGCGTGGAGGTCTTCCGCATCGCCGGGCCGTTCTTCTTCGGTGTCGCCGGCGACCTGCTCGACACGCTGCGCAATCTCGGGCAGCGGCCGAAGGTGGTGATCCTGCGTATGCGCCGGATGCCGTTCCTCGACGCGAGCGGCGCGGCCGCGCTCGACCAGTTCGTCGATCAGGCGAAGCGTTACGGGACCCGCGTGATCTTCTCGGGCGTGCAGCCGCAGGCGATGGAAGTGCTTTCCCGCGCCGGGCTCGGGCGGACCTCGGCCCGCGTCGTGCATGCGCCCGACTACCCCGCGGCGCTCGAGATGGCTCGGGCCGAAGTTGCCGGCAAAGCCGCCTAGTCGCGGATCAACGCTCGTAGCGTCTCGATCCGGTCGGCCTCGTGCGCGGGCTTGTCCCAGCGGATCCGGCTGATCCGCGGGAAGCGCATTGCGAGGCCCGACTTGTGCCGCTTGCTCGCGTGGACGCTGTCGAAGGCGACCTCGAACACCAGGCTGCGATCGGTCTCGCGCACCGGGCCGAATCGGTTGACGGTGTGGTTGCGCACGTAGCGGTCGAGCTGCCTGAGTTCCTCGTCAGTGAAGCCGAAATAGGCCTTGCCCACCGGCAGCAGCTCGGCCCCCTCGTCGGGATCGCCGTTCCAGCAGCCGAACGTGTAATCGGAGTAGAAGCTGGAACGCTTGCCGCTCCCGCGCTGGGCGTACATCAGCACGCAGTCGACCAGCAGCGGGTCGCGCTTCCACTTGTACCACAGCCCGGTCTTGCGCCCGGCGACGTAAGGCGAATCGCGGCGCTTGAGCATCAGCCCCTCGATCGCGGCGTCGCGCGCCCCCGCGCGGAGCTCAGCGAGGTGCTCGAAGTTGTCGGCCTCGATGACGGGTGACAGGTCGAACCGGTCCGACGGCAGGCGCGGCATCAGCGCCTCGAGCCGTGCGCGGCGTACTTCCCACGGCAGCTCGCGCAAATCCTCGCCGTCGAGGATCAGCACGTCGTAGAGCCGCACGAAGGCCGGGTACTCGGCAAGCATCGCCTTCGGGACCGTCTTGCGCCCGAGCCGCTGTTGCAGCGCGTTGAAGCTCGCCGCCCCGCCGCTCTCGCCTCCCTGGTGATTGCCGCGCACGAGCAGCTCGCCGTCGAGCACAGCCGGTATTTCCAGGGCATCGGCGACTTCCGGGAAGGCGCCGGTCACGTCGTCGCCGGTGCGCGAGTAGAGCCGCGACTCGCCGCGCGCGTGGACCGCCTGCACCCGGACGCCGTCCCATTTCCATTCGGCGACGTAGTCGGCGAGATCGAGCACCTCGTCCTCGAGCGCGTGGGCGAGCATGAACGGGCGGAACAGCGGTCGCTCGGACGTGTCGGGCGGCTCGGCGCCCTCGGCCGCCCAGGCGAACAGCTCGCGGTACGGCGGCTCGAGCGCGTGCCAGTATTCCTCGACCTGCTCGACGTCGACCGCGAAGGCCAGCGCGAACGCGGTCTTGGCGAGCCGCGCCGAGACGCCGACGCGCATCGCACCGGTGGCGAGCTTGATCAGCGCGTAGCGTCCGTCGGCATCGAGCCGGTCGAGCAGCCGGGGAAGCTCCGACATGACCGTCATGCGGGTCATTCTGCTCAGAAGATCAACGGCTTCGCTCACCGAGGGTGGCGGCATGGCGTCAGTTTCGGGTTGCGGCCAGAGCAGGCTTGCCGTCTCGGCAGTGTCGCCGACGAAGTCGCGGCTCAGCGCCCACAAGACCGGGTCGACCCTCTCGGCCATCAGCGTGCGGATGGTGCCGCCCTTGACCGCCGAGAAGCTCAGCCCCTCGGTCAGCGCGGCCAGCGCCCAGCCGCGGTCGGGGTCGGGTGTCGCCTGCAGGTACCGGGCAATGAGCCGCAGCTTCTCGTTGCGGCTGCGCGTGTATACCAGCGCATCGACGAGGGCTGCGAACCCTATCATCGAGCGCCGGTGTCGCGTGCGCGCGATTCGACAGGTTCAGCACGAGCGATGCTGGGATACGCGACTGGGCCTGGACCTCGGTCGTCCTGAGCCTGTCGAAGGACCCGGCCGGGGATCTCAGTCATCCTCGTCCCCGTAGCCGACCAGCGCCAGCGCGCGGGCGCGGCGCTGGTGCAGCTGGCACCAGCGCAGCAACGCCTCCTCGCGACCGTGCGTGATCCAGCTTTCCGCCGGGTTCACCTCCTCGATCGTCGCGGTCAGCTCGCCCCAGTCGGCGTGGTCGGAGATTACCAGGGGCAGCTCGACCATGCGCTGCCGCGCGCGCTGGCGCACGCACATCCACCCGCTTGCCATGGCCGCGATCGGATCGGGCAGGCGCCGGCTCCAGCGGTCGTTGAGCGCCGAAGGCGGGCAGATCACGATTGCGCCGCGCAGCTCGTCCTTCGTTGCGTCGCCGACCGGCCGCAAGTCGCCGAGGGTGACGCCGAACTCTTCGTAGAGCCCGCACATCCGCTCCATCGCGCCGTGGAGCCAGATCGGATCGTCGTGCCCCGCGCGGCGCAGCTCGGCGATCAGCCGCTGGGCCTTGCCGAGCGCATAGGCGCCGACGAGCACGCAGCGATCAGGGTGATCAGCGCGCGCTTTCAACAACTTGCCGATCTCGCGCTCGACCGGCGGGTGGCAGAATACCGGCAGGCCGAACGTCGCCTCGGTCACGAGTACGTCGCACGGCACGCATTCGAACGGCGGGCAGGTCGGATCGGGCCGACGCTTGTAATCGCCGGTCACGACGACGCGCTCTCCGGCGTGCTCGAGCACGATCTGCGCCGAGCCGAGCACGTGGCCGGCGGGAACGAACGTCGCCTTCACGCCGCCGGGAAGGGCGATCGTCTCGCCGTAAGCCACCGGTAGCGCGCCTTCGCGGGTCTGGTAGCGCAGCTCCATGATCGCCAGCGTTTCGGCGGTTGCCATCGTTCGCCCGTGCCCGCCGCGCGCGTGATCGGCGTGGCCGTGAGTCACGAGCGCGTTGGCGACGGGCTGCGAGGGATCGATCCAGCAGTCGGCCGGAACGACATGAATGCCGTGCGGCTCCGGGCGAATCCAGCTGAAGGGCGCGGCCATGAGGGAAGAATTGTGGCGCCGCGCCTCGGGTTCCGCAAGGAAGGAGCCCTCATCCTCGAGTTGCGACCAAGCCCTGCCGGGCCAGGTCGGCGGACGAGGGCTCCTGCCCCTTACTCCTCGGTCGCGGGCCTGGCTTTCGCCTTGGCCTTCTTCGGCGCCTTCGGCCGGGCGACGTTGGGCGCCGCCGGGGTCAGCTCGAAGGCCAGCACGTCATCCTTGACGCTGACGTGGACCTCGCCGCCGTGCGCGAGCTTGCCGAACAGCAACTCCTCGGCGAGCGGCTGCTTGACCTTGTCCTGGATCAGTCGGGCCATCGGCCGCGCGCCCATCAGCTTGTCGTAGCCGCGCTTGGCGAGCCAGGCGCGCGCATCCGAATCGAACTGGATGTGCACGTTCTGCTCGGCCAGCTGCAGCTCGAGCTGGAGGATAAACTTGTCGACCACCCGGCTGACGGTCTCGGTCCCGAGGTAGTCGAACGGCACGATCGCATCGAGCCGGTTGCGGAACTCGGGGGCAAACATCTTCTTGACCGCCTCCTCGCTGGCCTCGACCTTGGCACCGGCGCCGAAGCCGATCGACTGCTTGGCCATGTCGGCCGCGCCCGCGTTGGTGGTCATGATCAGCACCACGTTGCGGAAATCGACCGTCTTGCCGTGGTGATCGGTCAGCTTGCCGTGGTCCATCACCTGCAGGAGGATGTTGAACAGGTCGGGGTGCGCCTTCTCGATCTCGTCGAGCAGCAGCACGCAATGCGGATGCTGGTCGATCGCATCGGTCAGCAGGCCGCCCTGGTCGTAGCCGACATAGCCCGGAGGCGCGCCGATCAGGCGGCTGACCGAGTGCCTCTCCATGTATTCCGACATGTCGAAGCGCTTGAGCTCGATGCCCATGATCTCGGCCAGCTGTCGCGCGACCTCGGTCTTGCCGACGCCGGTCGGGCCGGAGAACAGGAAGCTGCCGATCGGCTTGTCGGGATCGCGCAGGCCGGCGCGCGACAGCTTCATCGCCGTCGCCAGCACCTCGATCGCCTTGTCCTGGCCGTAGACGACGCGCTTGAGGTCCTTCTCGAGCGTCGCGAGCACGAGCTTGTCGTCCTTGCTGACGGTCTTGGCCGGAATTCGTGCCATGGTCGCGACGACCTTCTCGATCTCCCTGGCGGTGATCGTCTTGCGCCGGCGGCTCGGCGGCACGAGCATCTGCATCGCACCGACCTCGTCGATCACGTCGATCGCCTTGTCGGGCAGCTTGCGGTCGTTGATGTAGCGCGCGCTCATCTCGACCGCGGTGCGGATCGCGTCGGGCGTGTACTTGACCTTGTGGTGTTCCTCGAACGCCGAGCGCAGTCCCTTGAGGATCTTGATCGTGTCCTCGACGCTGGGCTCGTTGACGTCGATCTTCTGGAACCGGCGCAGCAGCGCGCGGTCCTTCTCGAAGTGGTTGCGGAACTCCTTGTAGGTGGTCGAGCCGATGCAGCGGATCGAGCCATTCGACAGCGCCGGCTTGAGGAGGTTTGACGCGTCCATGGCCCCGCCGCTGGTAGCGCCGGCACCGATCACGGTGTGGATTTCGTCGATGAACAGCACCGCGTCGGGGAGCTTCTCGAGCTCGGCAACGACCTGCTTGAGGCGCTCCTCGAAGTCGCCACGGTAGCGGGTGCCGGCGAGCAGCGCGCCCATGTCGAGCGAGTAGATCACCGCGTTGGCGAGCACTTCGGGCACGTCGCCCTCGACGATCTTGCGCGCGAGGCCCTCGGCGATCGCCGTCTTGCCCACGCCCGGATCGCCCACGTAGAGGGGGTTGTTCTTCGACCGGCGGCAGAGGATCTGGATCGTCCGGTCAACCTCCGGCCCGCGGCCGATCAGCGGGTCGACCTTGCCGTCGAGGGCCTTCTGGTTGAGGTTGACGCAGAACTGGTCGAGCGCGGAATCCTTCTTTCCGCCCTTCTCGGCCTTCTCCTCGCTCTTGCCGTCGGGCTCCTCGGTGCCCTGCGGGGTACGGCTCTCGAGCTGGCGCCCACCCTTGCCGATGCCGTGGCTGATGTAGCTGACCGCGTCGAGCCGGCTCATGTCCTGCTGCTGCAGGAAATAGACCGCGTAGGAATCGCGCTCGGAGAACAGCGCGACGAGCACGTTGGCCCCGGTCACGGTGTCCTTGCCGCTCGACTGCACGTGCAGGATCGCGCGCTGGATCACTCGCTGGAAGCCGGCGGTCGGCTGCGGGTCAGCCTCTTCCTCGGTTTTCAGCGACTGGTATTCCTGATCGAGATACTGGCGCACGACGTTGCCGAGCTCGACGAGGTCGACGCCACAGGCGGTCATCACTTCGGAGGCGTCCGGATCGTCGACCAGCGCCAGCAGCAGGTGCTCGAGCGTTGCGTACTCGTGCGTACGATCGGTCGCGTGCTGGAGCGCCGTGTGGAGGGTCTTCTCGAGGCTCTGGGCGAAGCTGGGCATGTTCAATCAATCCAAGGGGGAATATACGATCCGACAGTTGCCATTCTACGGAGGGCTCCATGAATGCACCGAGAACGGTGCCGGCCCTCCTTCGTTAAGCAGGATATGGGGCGCCGCCGGCGCAAATGCGAGGGGAGCAGGACCGGCGACGGTCCCATCAGCTCGGCTCTCGCGGCTTGAACAGTGAATCCGCCAGCGAGCGGTGGCTGGCGGCTTTGGCGTGATGCGCCCTCACGCGTTCGATCTCGGCCTCGAGCAGGGCGATGCGTTCGAGCAGCTCGTCCTGCGAGTAGCTATCGAGCGGCTCTGCAGCCAGCCGGCTCGCAGCATCTCCGCGCGCACGGGGGAGATCGTCGTCCATTGCATCGCAGCATGATTCCGCCCCCGCTTGCTGTCAATGGGGCCGCGCCGTAGGGCTGGGCGTTGCGAAGGTTACCGTGGCATTAGGGGAACAGGGGGAGTGACTCTGCCGCAGACGATGCAAGCCGTTAGTATCGCCGCACCCGGCGGGCCGGAGGTCCTGCGGCTCGAGCAGCGTCCCGTGCCGCGACCCGGCCCCGGGCAGGTTCTCGTCGAAGTGGCCTTCGCCGGTGTCAACCGGCCTGATGTACTCCAGCGGCTCGGCCGCTATCCCCCGCCGCCCGGGGCGCCCGATATCCCGGGGCTCGAGATCGCCGGCACGGTGGCCTCGGCCGGCGAAGGCGCAGGCGAAGTCCTGCTTGGCCAGCCAGTCTGTGCGCTCGTCGCCGGCGGCGGGTACGCCCAATACTGCCTTGCCGAAGCCAGCCACTGCCTGCCCGTACCCGCGGGCCTGCCACTCGCCGAGGCGGCCGCGCTGCCGGAAACGCTGTTCACCGTGTGGCACAACGTCTTCGAGCGCGGCTGGGCGCGCGAGGGCGAGACGCTGCTGGTCCACGGGGGCACGAGCGGCATCGGCACGACGGCGATCAAGCTTGGCAAGCTGTTCGGGTTGAAGGTGATCGTCACCTGCGGCACCCCGGCCAAGTGCGACGCGGCGCGCGCGCTCGGCGCCGACCACGCGATCAATTATCGCGAAGAAGATTTCGCCGAGGCCGTCAGGACGATCACCGGAGGCCGCGGCGCGGACCTGTGCCTCGACATGGTCGCCGGCGACTACACGCAGCGCAATCTCGACTGCCTCGCCGAAGACGGCCGGCTGGTGACGATCGCCGTGCTCGGCGGCGCGCGGGCGACAATCGACATGGCCAGGCTGATGGTCCGCCGTCACACGCTGACCGGCTCGACCCTGCGCGGTCGGCCGAACGCGTTCAAGGCGATGCTGACCGACGAGATCGCGCGCAACGTCTGGCCGCTGGTCGAATCCGGCCAGTTGCGCCCGGAGATCGACCGCATTCTTCCGCTCGCCGAAGCCGCGGCAGCGCACGCCGCGATGGAAGCTGGCGAACATGTCGGCAAGATCGTGCTGGAGGTCCCATGAATCGTACCGAACTCTACGCTCTCGCCGAGGCCTATCTCGATGCGCTGGTCGCGAAGGAGCCTTCGCGGCTGTCCTGGGCGCCTGACGCGATGTTCACCGAGAACAACGTCCGCCTCGAGCCCGGCGACGGGCTGTGGAACACGATCAGCGCGCGGCGGCCCGACTACGATCTCAAGGCCGCCGACCCCTCGTCGGGCCAGGTTGCCTGGTTCGGCATCGTCGAGGAGCACGGGCACCCGGCGATCATGGCGCTGCGCATCGCCGCGCCGGACGGCAAGATCGCCGAAGTGGAGACGATCGTCTGTCGCTCGATGGAGTTCGGCCCGTTCCCGAGCATCGAAACCTACGTCGCGCCGCGGCCGCTGATGCTGGCCGACGTTCCCGAGGCCGAACGCGTGCCGCGCGAGAGGATGATCGCCATCGCCAATGGCTATTTCGACACCCTGCAGCTCAATGACGGCACGCTGCACACCGAGTTCACCGACGACTGCGACCGGATCGAGAACGGGCTGCAGACGACCAACAACCCGAACATCGAAGGCTACCCGATCGCCGCGATGGGCTGCGCCGAGCAGTTCCGCCTCGGCCAGTACATCTACGACGACCGTTTGCGCGACCGCCGCTTCCCGCTGATTGACGAGGAGAAGGGTCTCGTGCTGGCCGGCGGCTTCATCGATCACACCGGCAAGGTCGTCGACGTGACCTGGACCGACGGGGTGACGAAGACCAAATCGGTGTTCCACTTCCCGCACAGCTTCGCGCTGCTCGAGCTGTTCAAGATCGCCGGCGGCAGGATCGCCGGGGTCGAGGCGGTGTTCATCACCGTGCCGTACAACATGCCTTCGCCGTGGATGCCCTGACCGCACGCAGGACCGAGCGAGGAGCGGCTTGAGCGACCCCGGGCGCCGCCGGGCCTCCAAACGCTTGCCGTTTGCCGGCAATAGCCCTACATCGCGGAGGCGCGGCCGCTCCGGATGGGGCGGCCCTATCTATTTTCAGCGGAGAGAACTCGTGGCCCAGCCCACTCCCCTCATGCCCCATGCCACCGCGTCGTGGCTGGTCGACAATACCGCGTTGACCTTCGAGCAGATTGCCGAGTTCTGCGGGCTGCACATCCTCGAGGTCCAGGCGATGGCCGATGATCTTGCGAGCTCCAAGTATACGGGGCGCGACCCGGTGCACTCGGGCGAGCTGACGCACGAGGAAATCGAGCGCGGCCAGGCCGATCCCAACTATCGCCTGAAGATGCAGCGCGCCCCGGTCGACGTCAGTCGGACCAAGGGGCCGCGCTACACGCCGGTCTCGAAGCGGCAGGACAAGCCCGACGGCATCGCCTGGATCCTGCGCAACCACCCCGAAATTTCCGACGCACAGATCGGCAAGCTGATCGGGACCACGCGCAACACGATCAATGCGATCCGCGACCGGACGCACTGGAACATCCAGAACATCCAGCCAAAGGATCCGGTCACGCTCGGCCTGTGCTCGCAGCGCGAGCTCGACGCGGCGGTCGCCCGGGCGGCCAAGCGCGCCGGGGCGGCCGGGGAAGCCGGAGAGGCCTCGGGCGAAGAGCGCGACGATCGCGAAACGCTGATCGCCGAGCTGCGCGCCGAGCGGGAAGCCGCGGCCAAGGCTGCGGTCGAGGCCGCTCAGGAAGCCGAAGCGGAAGCCTGGCTCAGCGCCAAGCGCGCGGCCGAAGCGTCGAACGAAGCCTGATCCTGCTGCCCGGGCGGCTGCCCGGCCGGCCGCTCAACCATTCAGCTGGCGAGTGAGAATCGCTGCTCGTCGTCCTTGAGCTCGAGGACGGCGGGCTGCGCAGCGGCCGGCTTCGGCGTCGCCGCGTCGGGCGCGAACTTGCCTTCAACCTGTGCGCCCTGTTCGATGGTCAGGGCCTCGTAGTGCACGTCACCCTGGATGCGGGCCGACTTGAGGACCACCAGCTCGCGCACGGTGATCGTGCCGCTGACTGCACCGGCGAGGCGAGCCGTGTCGGCGGCGATCGAGCCTTCTATGCGGCTCGATTCGCCCTGCACCAGGGCAGCGCAGACGATGTCGCCGACCACCGACCCGTCGACGTGGAGGTCGGCCGAAGCTTCGACGTCCCCCTTGATCGTGACGTCGGCGCCGATGACCGAGAAGGTGGAGCCCCCGTTAGCCACTGGCCGGGCCGGATTTCGCGGCGATGCGCCGGGGATGGTCGGCTCGGGCTTCTTCGAGAACATCGGGGGCGGTCTCCAGGAAGGGGCGCGGATTGACGGCTCGGCCGTGGATCCGGACTTCGAAATGCAGGTGCGGGCCGGTCGAGCGGCCGGTGTTGCCGATCAGCCCGACCACGTCGCCTGCAGCGACCTGCTGGCCGACACGGGCGCGCCAGGCCGACATGTGGGCGTAACGGGTCATCATGCCGTTGCCATGGCTGACTTCGACGACTTTTCCGTAACCGGACTTGGTGCCCACGAAGGTAACCGTGCCCTTGGCGGCGGCGTGCACCGGATCGCCGACGCGGCCGCGGAAGTCGAGGCCGGCATGCATCGCCGCGCCACCGTGGAACGGGTCCGAGCGGTAGCCGAAGCCCGACGTGATCATCTGCACGTCCACGGGCATGACCTGCGGGATGCCGTTGAGCCCGCGCTCGAGCGCGTCCATCCGCGCGAGGCTCAGGCCGAGGCGCTCGAAGCGCGGGTCGAGCGAACCGTCACGTTCGGTCGAGAGTCGCTCGAACGGACCGCCCATTCCGACGCGGGTAGCGGCGATCATGGCCCGTGGGTCGAGCCCAAGTTTGCGCAGCGCCGCTTCCGCGCGCGCGGCGCGCTGGTCGGCGAAACGGGTGAGACGCTCGACGAGGGCGAGCTGGCGCGCTTCGATGCGCGCGAGAGCGGCGGCTTCCGGGATCGAAGCGCTGACCTTCTCGACGGTTTTTGCCGCCTCGGTTGCGCTGTCGCTGACGCGTTCGTTCACGATCGCGTCGGCCGGCAGCATCTCGGTCATTTCTTCGAGGAACTTCTGGCGGCGCTCGAGGTCGCTGGTCACCTGTTCAAGGTCGTCGCGATAGGCGGCTACTCGGTTTTCAGCGGTCGCGACTTCAGCCTCGCGCTCGAGCAGCGACCAGCGCGCGGCTTCGGACTGGTACTGCCGGATCGCCATCACGCCCATCGACAACGCCCAGCCGCCGATCAGCGCGACGACCAGAGCCGCTGCAGTAATCTGCATCCGGGAAGTAATCGTGATGAAGCGGACCTGGCCCTGCGAGCGCATGAAGAATTCGCGCTCCGGAAACCAGTTCCGCAGGCTCTCCCGAAGAGAGCCGGCGGTTCTCTTTCTCAAGTGGACCCCGTTTGTCCCGACCCAATCGTGGCGGGACAGCTACCGGCCGAACCGGCCGGCGTCGAATCCACGCGTTAACGATTCGGGCGAGTCGAACCTGAATCACGACGAGCCGTTTGCAAGGGGTCTTCCCTGTCGGGAACCGGCGGCCCTGTGCGCGAATCGCGCCCGCTCCAATTCGCGCTGACAGCCCGCGAACCGGATGGTAAGGGCGGCCGCATGTCGACGCAACTGCAACCCGTCTCCGATCCCGAATCGCTCGTCGCCGAGCTCGCCCGGGCGGGCCGTGCAGCGCAGCGCCAGCTCGCGCGGATGGACGATCCCGTCAAGGCCGCGGCGCTGCGCTCGGCTGCGGCGGCGCTGCGCGCCGCTTCGGCCCAGATCCTCGAGGCGAACGCCAGCGATCTCGCGGCGGGGCAGGCGAACGGACTTTCGTCGGCGATGCTCGACAGGTTGAAGCTCGACGAATCGCGCCTCGGCGGGATCGCCGCCGCGGTCGAGCAGGTCGCCGCCTTGCCCGATCCTGTCGGCCAGGTGATCGACCGCAACACCGTGCCGAGCGGGCTCGAGCTCACGCGAATCCGCATCCCGATCGGCCTGATCGGTATCATCTACGAGAGCCGCCCGAACGTGACCGCGGATGCCGCGGCACTGTGCCTGAGGAGCGGCAACGCCGCCCTGCTGCGGGGCGGCAGCGAGGCGGTGCACTCGAACCGCGCGATCCACGCCGCACTGGTGGAGGGCCTCGTCGCGGCCGGTGTGCCGGAGGCAGCGGTGCAGCTGATGCCGACGCAGGATCGCGAAGCGGTCGGAGCGATGCTGCGCGCCGCGGGGCTGATCGACATGATCGTCCCGCGCGGCGGAAAGAGCCTCGTCGCCCGCGTGCAGAACGACGCGCGGGTGCCGGTGCTCGCCCACCTCGACGGCATCTGCCACACGTACGTCCATTCCGCGGCCAACCCGGAAATGGCGGTCAGGCTGGCGCTCAACGCCAAGATGCGCCGTACCGGCATCTGCGGGGCGATGGAAACGCTGTTGCTGGATGCGGCCTTCCCCGGTTCGCTCGAGGTCGTCCGTGCGCTGCTCGACAGCGGTTGCGAGCTGCGCGGCGATCCGCGCGCGCAGGCACTCGACCGGCGCATCGTCCGTGCGAGCGCCAACGACTGGGATACCGAGTATCTCGATGCGATCCTCTCGGTCGCGGTGGTCGACGGGCTCGACGCGGCGCTCGAGCATATCGCGCGGCATTCCTCGGGTCACACCGACGCAATCGTCACCGAGGACACAGAGGTGGCTGAGCGTTTCCTCGCCGAGGTCGACAGCGCGATCGTGATGGTCAACGCCTCGACCCAGTTCGCCGATGGGGGCGAGTTCGGTCTCGGTGCCGAGATCGGCATCGCTACCGGCAGGCTGCACGCCCGCGGGCCCGTCGCGCTCGAGGGGCTGACGACCTACAAATGGCAGGTCCGCGGCCACGGCGAAACGCGGCCTTGAACGCCTCGCTCCTGTCCGCCTAGACCGGTGGGAACAGGAGACAGCCCATGCGCTATAACCGTCTCGGCCAGTCGGGCCTCGTCGTCTCGGAGCTGTGTCTCGGGGCGATGACTTTCGGCAACAAGCCGAGCGGGTTCTTCCAGCACGAACTCGATCAGGAGGGATCGACCGCGCTGGTCAGGCAGGCGCTTGACGCCGGGGTCAACTTCATCGACACCGCCAACCTCTACACCGCCGGGCAGAGCGAGGAGTTCGTAGGCGGTGCGCTGCGGACGCTCGGCGTGGCGCGCGACCAGATCGTGATCGCGACCAAGGGCATGGGGCCGATGGGCGAGGGGCCCAACGATGCTGGCGCGAACCGCTACCACCTGCTGCACCAGATCGACGCCAGCCTCGCGCGGCTCGGGCTCGACCATGTCGATCTCTACCAGGTCCACGGCTGGGACCCGAGCTGCGGGATGGAGGAAACGCTTCGCGCGCTCGAGGACATCGTCCGCTCGGGCCGCGCGCGCTACGTCGGCGTCTCCAACTGGGCGGCCTGGCAGATCGCCAAGGCGCTCGGCATCTGCGATCGCCGCGGGTGGGACCAGTTCATCGCGGTCCAGGCGCTCTACACCGCCGCCAACCGCGAACTCGAGCGCGAGCTGGTGCCGATGATGCTCAGCGAGGGTCTCGGGCTGATGGTGTGGAGCCCGCTCGCCGGCGGGCTGCTGTCGGGCAAGTACAAGCGCGGCAACGACGACAACGCCGAAGGCGACGGCCGCCGCGCCAAGCTCGACTTCCCGCGTACCGACAAGGCCCTGGCGTTCGACCTCGTCGACGCCATGCGGCCGATGGCCGAGGCCCGCGGGGTCGCGATCTCGGCCATCGCGCTCGCCTGGCTGCTGCACAAGGAGGTCGTCTCGAGCGTGATCGTCGGGGCGCGGCGGCCCGACCAGCTGGCTGAGAACCTCGCGGCGAGCGATGTCGAGCTGACCGCCGACGAGCTCAACCGGCTGGATGCTCTCGGCGAGCTCGAGCCCGAATACCCGGCCTGGGCGATCGCCTCGCAGAACACGCGTCACGGGTTCCGCATCTCGCCGCGCCGCCAGCCGAAGTGAAAAGGACCGGGCTCCTCGGCGGGAGCTTCAACCCGGCGCACGGCGGGCACCGGGCGATCAGCCTCTTCGCCGCCCGGGCGCTCGGCCTCGACGAGGTCTGGTGGCTGGTCTCGCCGGGCAACCCGCTCAAGCCGAAGCACGGCATGGCGCCACTCGCCGCGCGGATGCGTTCGGCCCAGGCGATGGCCCGGCGCGCGCCGATCCGCGTGACCGCGATCGAACGGGAGCTCGGCACGCGTTACACGATCGACACGCTGCGGGCCCTAAAACGGCGCTACCCGCGCCGCAGGTTCGTCTGGCTGATGGGGGCCGACAACCTCGCGCAATTCCACTTGTGGAAGGACTGGCGCGAGATAGCCCGGGAAATGCCGATTGCGGTGATTGCCCGCCCCGGATATGATGACGCTGCCCTCGCGAGCCCCGCGATGGCCTGGTTGCGGCGTTACCGGTTGACCGCGACCGGCTTCAGGAACCGGGACGAATGGAGCGCACCCGCGCTGATTGAACTGCGTTTCGACCCCGATCCGCGCTCGGCTACCGAATTGCGCCGCGGGGATCCCGGCTGGGCCAGCCGCTTCGGCGGGCCATCGCCCAGGGACGGGGTGACGCATTCCCTCATTCACGATCCGGCAGGGGCTGACGAGGCCCAGGGGACGAGCGCATGAGGCTTGTGCCCGTGCTGCCACCGTCCATTCTCGCAAGGAGCATGACCCGCTACGATGACGTCCGCGACCCCAGAGGCGCAAGCCCGGCCGGAACCTTCCGCGCATTCGACCATCGTCTCCATCACTGACATGCCCGACACCGCCCCCGCCGCACCTGGCTCGGTCCATGCCCTGATCCTTGACCAGCTCGATGAGGACCAGGCGCAGGACCTCGTCACCATCCCGCTCGAAGGCAAGTCGAGCATCGCCGACCACATGGTCATCGCCTCCGGGCGCTCGACCCGGCAGGTCGCGGCGATGGCGACCAAGCTCGCCGAGCGGCTCAAGAAGGAAGGCCACGGCACGCCGCGTATCGAGGGGCTGCCGGCGGCCGACTGGGTGCTGATCGATGCCGGCGACGTCGTCGTCCATCTGTTCCGGCCCGAGGTGCGCAGCTTCTACAACCTCGAGCGGATGTGGGGCTTCGGCGAGGGCACCGTCGCCGCCGGGGGGCGGGCCTAGCATTCCTTTGCCCGGCGGGGTCGGCTAGGCGTCGGCCATGCTGCTGCACGTGATCGCTCGCGGGAAGATCGGCCGCTCGCCCGAGGCGGAGCTGGTCGAGCGCTATGCGAAGCGCATCACCTGGCCGCTGCGGCTCACGGAGCTGCCCGAACGCGGTGGGCGGACACCCGAGCCGCAGACGCCGTTCCGCACCATCCTGCTCGACGAGCGCGGCTCGCAGGTCTCGTCCGAGGCGCTTGCCGAGTTGCTGCGCGACTGGCGCGACAACGGCATTCGCGAAACGCGTTTCCTGGTCGGCGCTGCTGACGGCCACACGCGCGCCGACCGCGACGCGGCCGACCGCCTGGTGGCTTTCGGCAAGGCGACCTGGCCGCATCTGCTCGTCCGGGCGATGCTGCTTGAACAGCTGTTCCGCGCCACCAGCCTGCTTGCCGGCCACCCCTATCATCGGGCAGGGTGAGGGCATGAGGCGCGCCTTCGCCCTCGCGGCTGTGGCAGCGGTCCTGGCGTGCGGAGCCCTCGTGACGGTTCCGGGGGCCGGAGCCCGGCGCGCCGTTGCCTTCCAGGGGAGTGCGGAAACCCGCGCTGCGCTCGCGGCGGCGCTGGCGGCACGCCGCGCGGCCGAGGCGCGCAGCGCCCAGTACGAGCGCGAGGCAAAGAGTGCCAGCGACGCGGTCGAACGCACGGCGCGCGAGGCCGCTGCCGTCGCCGCGCGGATCCAGCAGGCTGAAGCCGGGATCGCCGCGGCCGAGGCGCGCATCGCCCTGGCCGCGCGCGAGCGTGCGGCGCTGCGCGAGCAACTCGGACACGAACAACAACCGGTCATGCACCTGACCGCTGCGTTGCAGCAATTTTCACGTCGCCCCGTCGCTCTGTCGCTGCTGCGCACCGGGTCGGTCGAGGACGTCGTTCACCTGCGCGCGCTGCTCGACAGCGCGGTCCCACAGGTCCGCGCACGCACGGCCGACCTCCGGGCCCGCCTCGCCCGCAGCCGCGAGCTGCACGAGGAGTCGCTCGCCGCGACCGCTTTCCTGCGCAGCGAGGAGACCCGCCTCGCCGAACGGCGTCGCGAACTGGCCGCGCTCGAAGCGCGCCAGCGCGAAGCCTCGCGCGAAGCCCGCGCGCTTGCAGTTCGCGAGGCCGAACGCGCACTCGCGCTGGCCGAAGAGGCGCGCGACCTCGATGCGCTGATCGCCGAGCTCGACCGCGCCGCGGCGCTGCGCATCCGGCTCGCCGCGCTGCCGGGGCCGTTGCTGCGTCCCGCCCGGCCCGAGGAGGCCCGCGCGGCACCGGCCCCCGAGCGGGGACCGGCCGCTTCGGCCGCCGCGCCGCCGATGCCTTACCTGCTGCCGGTCGACGGACGTACCGTGCGGGGCTTCGGCGATGGCCGAGGCCTCACCGCGAGCCGCGGGCTGACTCTCGTTCCCCGGCCTGGAGCGCAGGTCGTCGCGCCGGCTGCCGGGCGGGTGGCCTTCGCCGGCCCCTATCGCGGTTACGGGCGCATCGTGATCATCGAGCACGCCGGGGGTTGGACCAGCCTTGTCACCGGCCTTGCCAGGACCGACGTGGCCGTCGGCGAGACGCTGGTTGCCGGGGCGCCGCTGGGGATCGCGGCGCGCGCCGCTCCCCAGGTCACGCTCGAGCTGCGCAACAGCGGCGAACCGGTCAATCCGTTGCGGTTTGTCGGATGAAGACCTGCTTTGGTCGCCTCATCTGGCGTTAACGCGTGCCGCGCGATACATTGGGGGCCAATCGAGGAACCCGATTCATGACGCTTGCCCAACGCCTTTCCGGGCCCGCGCGCGCCGCCGCGCTGCTTACGGCGATCGCGCTGCTGCCGGCCACGACCGCGGTCTTCGCCCAGGTCGAAGGCCGCTCGTCGCCCGAGTTCGCCAAGCTGTTCGCCACCTACCAGCGGATCAAGTCGAGCTACGTCGAGCCGGTCGAGGATGAGGTCCTGATCCGCGGGGCGATCGATGGTATGCTCGCCGCGCTCGATCCGCACTCGGCCTATCTCGATGGTGCTGCGCTCGAGCGGCTCGAGACGATGATCGACGGCAATTACCAGGGTCTCGGCATCTCGGTGCAGATGGATGACGGCGCGGTGAAGGTCGTCTCGCCGTTCAAGGGCAGCCCGGCCGACAAGGCGGGCATCAAGGCCGGCGACTACATCACTCACATCGACGGCAAGCTGATCTACGGGCTCGAGCTCGACGAGGCGGTCAAGCAGATGCGCGGACCTGCCGGCAGCTCGATCCGGCTGTCGATCTTCCGGCCGGGCCGTGACGAGCCGTTCGACGTTACCGTGACGCGCGGCGTGATCGAACTCGAGCCGGTCACCTGGACGCTCGAAGAGGGCAACATCGGCGTGATCAGCGTCAACGAATTCAGCCGCGACGTCGGCGCCGACGTCAATGACGCGCTCGCCGCGCTGCGGCGCGAAGCGGGCGGCCGGCTGACCGGCCTGGTGCTTGACCTGCGCAAGAACCCGGGCGGGTCGCTCGACGAGGCGGTGGCGCTCAGCGACCTGTTCCTGACCGAAGGCCAGATCGTCTCGCAGCGGGGCCGCCACGCGCGCGATTCGGTCTACTACGAGGCCGAGAGCGTCTATCGCGGCGACGCGGCCGCAGGGTTGCCGATGATCGTGCTGATCGACGCCGGCTCGGCTTCGGCCAGCGAGATCGTCGCCGGGGCGCTGCAGGACCACCGCCGCGCGCTGGTCATGGGCGAGCGCAGCTTCGGCAAGGGCTCGGTCCAGACGCTGCTGCCGCTGAGCCGCGACGCTGCACTCAAGCTGACCACCGCGCGCTACTACACGCCGTCCGGCCGCTCGGTGCAGGAAGGCGGGATCAAGCCTGACATCCGCGTGCCCCAGCTGTCGGACCCGGATGCCGCCAAGCGCGCGAAGTATCAGCTGCGCGAGAGCGACCTGCGTGGACACCTCGTCAACGAGATCGACCTCGAGGACGAGGCGCTCGAAGCCGACCAGCGCGACGACCCGCGCTTCACGCTGACCGCGGCCGAGCTCGAGGCGCAGGGCATCACCGACTTCCAGCTCGACTATGCGCTGCGCACCCTGCGCCGCACGGGCGGAGCGGTCGTGGCGCGGCGCTAGCCCGGTTCGACGCGTGCAATCCGAAACGCGGCTTGCCCAGGGGCTGGCGCTCGCGGTGCCGGCGTTGCTGCTCGCCGGCGCCTACGTCTCGCAGTACGCCTTCGGGCTCTATCCGTGCGAGATGTGTTGGTGGCAGCGCTGGCCGCACTTCGCCGCGGCCGCGCTTGCGCTGCTCTCGTTCGTCACCCGGCCGCGCAGCCTGTGGATCGCGCTGGCCGCGCTCGGAATCCTCGTGTCGGGGCTGATCGGCATGTTTCACGCCGGGGTCGAATACGGCTGGTGGCCGGGCATCACCCCCTGCACGAACCCAGTCGGCAGCAGCGGCGGCGATCCGCTCGAAGCGATCATGAACGCGCCGCTGATTCGCTGCGACGTCGCGCCGTGGACGCTCGGCGGCATCTCGCTTGCCGGATTTAACGCGATCATTTCGGTAATATCCGCAGTGGCGATTCTCCTGCTGCTTGCTAGGGCTCGCAAGGGATGACCGACCGTGCAGCCATGATCCGCGTCGACCAGGCCGGCGAGTACGGCGCCACCCGGATCTACGCCGGGCAACTCGCCGTGATGGGGGACCGCGCGCCGCATTCGGGCGAAATCCGCGCGATGGCAGACCAGGAGCACGATCACCTGAAGGCCTTCGACGCGCTGATGGCCCAACGCGGCGTGCGCCCGACCGCTCTGCAGCCGCTGTGGTCGGTCGCCGGCTACGCGCTCGGTGCGGCGACGGCGCTGCTCGGTCCCGAAGCGGCGATGGCCTGCACCGCGGCGGTCGAGACAGAGATCGATCGGCACTATTCGCGCCAGCTCGACAGGCTCGCAGCCGACGGCGACGATCCCGAACTGGCCGGACTCATCGAGCGCTTTCGCGACGACGAACTCGCCCATCGCGACGCGGCGCTCGCCGCCGGGGCCGAGCGCGCACCGGCCTATCCGCTGCTCTCGGTCGCGATCCGGCTCGGCTGCCGTGCGGCGATCCGTTTGTCCGAAAGGATCTGACGTGGCGCCGCGGGAACGGATCGCGGCCGCCGCGCGCTTCATCGGGTGTTCACGGGCCGTGGCGCCAATTGCATTTCCGGGCCGTGCCCCGCAGAAGGACCTGACATGACACGCCTCCTCGCCCTTGCCGCCGCGACAGCCGTTGCCGCGCTGGTGCCCGCACCGGCGCTGGCGCAGGACGAGGGCGGCGACCGGGTCAACACCGTGATCGTCTACGGCGACGACGAATGTCCGCAGTCGACCGAGAACGAGATCGTGGTCTGCGCGCGGATGGCCGAGAGCGAGCGCTACCGCATTCCCGAGGCGCTCAGGGAGAGCAACGATCCGGCCAACGAGCCGTGGGTCAACCGGGTGCTCGCCTACGAGACGGTCGGCCAGTTCGGGGCGCTGTCGTGCTCGCCGGTCGGTTCGGGTGGCGAGCTCGGCTGCACCGCGAAGATGATCGAGGCGGCCTACAAGGAACGCGCTACGAGCTCCGACGTCCGCGCCGGCGAGCTGATTGCCGCGGCGCGCGAAGAACGCCTGTCGACGATCGACGCCGAGGCCGCTGCGACGCAGGCCCGCGTCGAGGAGCTCGAGCGGCAGTACATGGAGCGCCTGGAGGCCGAGGAAGCCGGCGAGGTCGCCCCGCGCCAGACCGATCCGAGCGTCCCGGTGGTGGTCGATCCGGCTGACATTCGCCCGGCTCCGTGATTTCGTAAGCGCGCGCTTAACTGCCGTGCGCTAAGGGCGGGCCCATGTCCCGGCGCGTCCTCACGGTCTTCGGCACCCGTCCCGAAGCGATCAAGTTGTTTCCGCTGGTCCACGCACTGGCGCGGGACCCGCGATTCGCCAGCCGCGTCTGCGTCAGCGGACAGCATCGCGGGATGCTCGACCAGGTGCTCAAAATCGCCGGGCTCGTGCCCGATCACGACCTCGACTTGATGCGTCCCGACCAGTCCCTCGATGCGCTGACCGCCGCGTTGCTCACGGGACTCGGCCGGGTGATGGACATGGAGCGACCCGACTGGGTCGTCGTCCAGGGCGACACTGCGACGGCGATGGCCGGGGCGATCGCTGCCTACTACCGCAAGATTCCGGTCGCCCACGTCGAGGCCGGGCTGCGCAGCGGCAACATCCACCATCCGTGGCCCGAGGAGATCAACCGCAAGGTCATCGGCACAATCGCCGCGCTGCATTGCGCCCCTACCGAGACCGCGGCCGAGGCTCTGCGGCGCGAGAACGTCGATCCGGCAACAATCCACGTGACCGGCAACACGGTGATCGACGCGCTGCACTGGATCACCGCGCGTATCGCACAAATGCCTCAACTCGCCGCGGGCCTTGCCGAGCTCGAGGCGCGCTTCGCCGGAAAGCGGATCATCGGTGTCACCAGCCACCGGCGCGAGAGTTTCGGCGAGGGCATGCAGGCGATCGCCGCGGCGATTCGCCGGCTCGCCGCTCGCCCGGACGTCGCGGTAATCTTCCCGGTACACCTCAATCCCAACGTGCGCTCGGTCATGCAGGCCGAGCTCGCGGGGCTCGATAACGTCGCGCTGCTCGAACCGCTCGACTACCCACACTTCGCGCGGCTGCTGGGGCTGGCCGACCTGATGCTGACCGACAGCGGCGGGGTGCAGGAAGAGGCACCCGCGCTCGGCAAGCCAGTGCTCGTGATGCGCGAGACAACAGAGCGCCCCGAAGGGGTCGAGGCGGGCACGGCGCAGCTCGTCGGCACCGACCCCGACCGCATCGTCGCCGAAGCCGAGCGTCTGCTCGACGACGAGTCCGCCTATGCGGCGATGGCGCGCGCTCACAATCCGTTCGGCGACGGCAAGAGCGCCGCGCGCATCGTCGAGCTGCTGTCCAGCTGATCCTCCCCGCTTGGGGGGAGCATCGTTACCGCTTCTTTCACCCTTTCGTGCCTAGGGCTTGGCAGGTTTTCCGACGAAAGGCACATCACTTGCGCGGCGAGACACTTCCAACCGTCAGCGTCATCGGGCTCGGTTACATCGGGTTGCCGACGGCGGCGATCATCGCCCGCGCGGGCATGCAGGTGCGCGGCGTCGATGTGTCGCCGCGCGTGGTCGAGACGATCAACCGCGGCGAGATTCACATCGAGGAAGTCGATCTCGACGGACTCGTCCGCGGCGTGGTCCAGCGTGGGCTGCTGTCGGCCGCGACTGAGGTCGCCCCTGCCGACGTCTTCGTCATCGCTGTGCCAACTCCGTTCGCCAAGGATGGCCGCCACACGCCTGACGTGTCCTGCGTGCTCGACGCCGCGCGCAGCGTCGCGGCGGTGCTCAAGCCGGGCGACACGGTGATCCTCGAATCGACATCGCCGGTCGGCACGACCGAGGCGGTGCGCGACCTGATCGCCGCCGAGCGTCCCGACCTGCGCCTGCCGGGCCTCGTCGAGGGCATTCCCGACGTCTCGATCGCCTACTGCCCCGAGCGCGTGCTGCCCGGCCGGATCCTGCAGGAGCTGACCGACAACGATCGTTCGATCGGCGGGATCACACCGCGTTGCGCACGTAAGGCGCTGGCGTTCTACAAGCGCTTCGTTCGCGGAACCTGCGTGACCACCGACGCGCGCAGTGCCGAGATGACCAAGCTGGTCGAGAACGCCTACCGGGACGTCAACATCGCCTTCGCCAACGAGCTGTCGATCGTCGCCGACGCGATGGGGCTCGACGTCTGGGAAGTGATCCGCCTCGCCAACCGCCACCCGCGGGTCAACATCCTCAATCCCGGCCCAGGCGTCGGCGGGCACTGCATTGCGGTCGACCCGTGGTTCATCGTGCACGGCGCACCCGAGCACACGCCGCTGATCCGCACCGCGCGCGGCGTCAACGACGCCAAGATCCATCACGTCATCACCCGCGCCGCCGAGCTGGTCGAGACGCATCCGCAGGCGCGGGTTGCCTGCCTCGGGCTCGCGTTCAAGGCCAACATCGACGATTTCCGCGAGAGCCCGGCACGCCTCGTCGCGGCGACGCTCGCGCGCCGATTCGGCGACCGCGTCGCGGTGGTCGAGCCCTACGCGGCGGAGCTGCCGCGCGAGTTCGAAGGTACTGGCGCCGAGCTGGTCGACCTCGATGCCGCGCTCGAGACCTGCGACGTGCTGATCGTGCTCGTCGACCACGACCTGTTTCGCTCGGTCCCGCTCGCCGAACGGACAGGCAAGGCGGTCTACGACACCCGCGGCATCTGGCCCGACCAGCCGGCCCTCGAATTCGAGGCGGTGGCGCTGCGCAAGGCGGGCTAGGTGCCTGGCCAGCGCTCGAATTCGGGGAGCTCGCCCAGCTTCGCCATGTAGCCGAGCCGTTCGGCGCACTGGATCTGCACCGACGGTGTCCAGGCATCGGCGTCGTCCAGCGTGGCCGACTGGACGTCGACGATCCCGGGAAGCACCGCTTCGTTGAGATAGTACAGCCCGGTGCCACAGGTACCGCAGAAATAGCGTTCGGCGCCACCGGCTCCGTCCCAGCGGACTGGTTCGCCCGCGGTGACCGAGAAGCTCTCCTTCGGCACGGCGATCCACGCAACCGCCGGAGCGCCCGCAGAGCGGCGGCAGTCCTCGCAATGGCATAATCCGTGGCGCGTCGGCTCCTCGACGGCGGCCTGGTAGCGTACGGCGCCGCAGCGGCATCCACCTGTCAGCATGATTCGGCTCCTTCCCGATTCGGAGACGGAACATACCGGGAACATTAATGAGGTAAAGCCCGTGAACGCGTTTCAGGATCCGTTTCTCCGCGCACGGAGTTGCGTGGACGGCTGCATGGCTGCAAGCTCAGTCAGCAAGGCCGCAGCAATCACGCCAGCTTAGTTTCGGCGACCTGCCCGATGGGTCCTGAAACAAGTTGAGGATGGCGAGAGAGATGGGTGCGCGGCGCGTCAGACCAGCGCGATGTCCGGCGCGTCTTCCTGCTTCATGCCGACGAGGTTGTAACCGGCATCGACGTGATGCACCTCTCCGGTCACTCCGCTCGACAGGTCGCTCAGCATGTAGAGGCCGGCGCCGCCGACGTCTTCGATCGTCACGTTCCGGCGGAGCGGCGCATTGAGCTCGTTCCACTTGAGGATGTAGCGGAAGTCGCCGATCCCGCTTGCGGCGAGCGTCTTGATCGGGCCGGCGGAGATCGCGTTGACCCGGATGTTCTCCGGACCGAGGTCGTTGGCGAGGTACTTCACGCTGGTCTCGAGCGCGGCTTTCGCCACGCCCATCACGTTATAGTGCGGCACGACCTTCTCGGCGCCGTAGTAGCTCAGTGTCAGGATCGAGCCCCCGTTCGGCATCATCGGCCGCGCCCGGCTGGTCACCGCGACCAGCGAGTAAGCCGAGATGTTCATCGTCATGAGGAAGTTTTCGAGGCTCGTATCGACGTACTTCCCGCGCAACTCGTTCTTGTCCGAGAAGCCGATCGCGTGGACCAGAAAGTCGATCGTCTCCCAGCGCTCGCGCAATGTGGCGAAAGCGCAGTCGAGGGCTTCCATCTGCGAGACGTCGCACTCGAAGCAGAAGTCGGAGCCGAGCTGGGCGGCGAGCGGTCGTACGCGCCGCTCGAGCGCCTCGCCCTGGTACGAGAAGGCCAGTTCGGCGCCGTGCTCGGCGAGCTTCTGCGCGATTCCCCATGCCAGAGACTTGTCGTTGGCGAGCCCCATGATCAGCCCGCGCTTCCCCGTCATCAGCCCGCTCGACGTTGACGTCATCGGCTGTTTTCCTCCCGGTCCTTCGAGATGTCGTGTTCAGCGCCGAGCCGGTCCTCCTCCTCTTCGGGAGTGACGGCCAGCGCCGCGTTGAGCTCGGCGCCCATGACCATCCCTAGTCCGACGAGCCAGAAAAAGAAAAGCACGATCATGATGCCGGCGAGCGAGCCGTAGGTCGCATCGTAGCGAAAAACGTCATGCAGCAGCGGCGGAAGCGCGGCTGTGACACCGGCCCACCACGCAGTCACCAGCAGCGCCCCGGGCCACTTCGGATAGCGCTTCTTGCGATAGGCTGCCGGGGTCAGCGTGTAGAACAGCAGGTAGACCGAGACGTAGAGCATCACGACCGGCCCGAGTCGCGCCAGCGCCAGGTCGTCGACCGCCGTGTAGAGCTGCGGCATGTAGGCCGCGATGATCTGCTGCGCAGTGCCGATCATCACCTGGGCGATCAGGCTGAGCATCACCAGCACGACGGCGCCGACGATGATCCCGGTCGACAGCAGGCGGTATTTCCAGAAGGCTTGCGTCGGACGCGTGCCGTAGGCCCGGCGCAGGATGTCGCGGATCGTCTCGATCAGGCTGCCGACCGTCCACAGCCCGACGAACCCGCCGATCCACAGCAGCCAGCCGCTGCGTTGCTCGACGACTGTCCGCGCGACCGGTTCGATCACGCTGCCGACCACCGGCGGCAGCGCGATGACGACGGCGTTGATCGCCGCCGCCCGCTCGGCTTCCTCACCGACCAGGCTGAACAGCGCGGCGCCGGTGATGAAGAACGGGAAGATCGCCAGGACCGTCATGTAGGCGAGGTTGCCCGCGTGGATGAAGCCGTCGTTCCACGCCCCTACCAGCACGCGCGAGACAACTTCGTAGACCCGGGTACCCGGGCCGACGCGGCGTGTGACCTGCTCGGTCAGCCCCGCCTTGTGCCTGAGCGCTTCCTTGCGCCGCCCCTCCGGCGTGCGATCGGGGAGCGGCGGGCCGGGCCGGTCGTGGTCCGTCAGTCCGGCTGCCATCGAGACCTTTCCTCGCCGCTTCGTCCGGGCAATGGCTCAGACGCCGAGCCGGTTCCGCACCTTCGTCGCGTCGCTCCAGCCCTCGAGCCGGCGGGCGAGCTCGCCGAGATCTTCGGGAAGCTGGATTTCAAGCGTGACCAGCTGGTCACCGCGACCGCCGCCCTTCTTCGAGAAGCCCTTGCCCTTGAGCCGAAGGACCTTGCCCGAGCCAGACCCCGGCGCGACCGTCAGCATGACCGGTCCGTCGACGGTGGGCACCTTGATCTTGGCCCCGCGCACGGCCTCGTCGAGCGTGATCGGCAACTCGAGCCGGACGTCGGCCCCGTCGCGCACGAAGAACGGGTGGGGCTCGATCTCGATCGTGACCAGTGCGTCACCTGCTCCGCCGGGGCCGGGCTGGCCCTTGCCCTTGAGCCGCATCTGCGTGCCGCTCTCGACGCCGGCGGGAAGCTTGAGATCGACCGTCGAGCCGTCCGACAGGCTGATGCGCTGCGGCTTGAGCGTGGCCGCGTCCACGAACGGGACCTTGAGCCGGTAGCTGACGTTGGCCCCGCGCTGCGGCGGCGCCTGGCGGCGCGAGCCGAAGCCCGCCCCGGCGCTGCGCGGCCCACCGAAGCCGCCGAACAGCCCCTCGAAGATGTCGCCGAGATCGATGTCGTCGCCGACGCCGAAACCCTGGAAGTCGTGCGAAGAGGGGCCATTGCCCGCGCTCGCGTGGCGAAAGCCCCCACTTCGGAACCCGCCGCCGAACGGCATCGCCGGATTGCCGTCCGCGTCGATTTCACCGCGGTCGAACCGTGCCCGCTTGTCCTTGTCCGACAGCAGGTCGTAGGCCTTGGTTACCTCGGCGAAGCGCTCGGCCGCTCTCGGGTTGTCCTTGTTGCGGTCCGGGTGCAGCTCCTTGGCGAGCTTGCGGTAGGCGGACTTGATGTCCTTCTCGCTCGCAGTGCGGGACACGCCCAGGGTCGCGTAGGGATCTGCCATGGCGTGTTAGCTAGGCAGAACAGTTGCACGGCGCAAGCTGCGAGGCTTTCCAGCTTTCGGGCAACCCGATAGGGCAGGATCATGGAACCCGAGCACGACGCTATCCCCCACGGCGACCCGATCGCGCTGTTCGAAACGTGGTTCGCCGAAGCCGAGCTCAGCGAGCCGGACGATCCGAACGCGATGGCGCTCGCCACCGCGACGTCCGATGGCGCGCCGTCGGTGCGCATGGTGCTGCTCAAGGGCCACGGGCCCGACGGGTTCGTGTTCTACACCAACGCCGAGAGCCGCAAGGGCGGCGAGATCCGCGCCAACCCGCGCGCGGCCCTGCTGTTCCACTGGAAGTCGCTTCATCGCCAGATCCGCATCGAGGGTCCGCTCGAGGAAGTGCCTGCCGAAATGGCCGACGCGTACTTCGCCTCGCGTCATCCGGATTCGCGGCTCGGCTCGGCCGCGTCGGACCAGTCGCGCCCACTCAACACGCGCAGGACCTACCTCGATCGGGTCGAGGCGTTGCGCGCCCGATATCCCGACGGCGACGTGCCGCGCCCGCCGCACTGGACCGGCTTCCGCCTGACGCCTGAACGGATCGAGTTCTGGCTCTCGCGCCCGCACCGCCTTCACGAGCGGCGGCTGTTCACGCGAGCTGAGAACGGGTGGGTCAGCACGCTGCTCTACCCGTGAACCTGCGCGACGCCCGCCTGAACCGCAGCGCGGCGTTCGCGTCGATGGCGCTGGCGCTGTTCCTCGCCGCGCTCAAGGCCTGGGCCCTCGCGCGCACGGGGTCGACGGCAATGCTCGGCAGCCTCGCCGATACCGCGCTCGATCTCGTCGCGAGCCTGGCGACGCTGATGGGCGTGTGGATCGCCGCCATGCCGGCCGACGAGGAGCACCGCTTCGGCCACGGCAAGGCCGAGGCCCTGACCGCGATGCTGCAGGTGATCCTGATCGCGCTGTCCGCCGCGGCAATCATGTTCCGGGCGGTGCTCCGCCTGGTCGAGGGCGGCAGGGTCGAGGCGGCCGAAGAGGGGATCGCCGTGTCGGTGATGGCGATCCTCGCGACTCTCGTCCTGCTCGCGTGGCAGCGCCATGTGATCCGCCGCACCGGCTCGCTGGCGATCCGCACCGACAGCGTCCACTACCAGTCAGACCTGCTGCTCAATCTCGCGGTGATTGCGGCGCTGGCGATCGATTCATACCTCGGCTTCGTCGAGGCCGATCCGCTTTTCGGACTCGCCATCGCCGCATGGCTGCTGTGGGGCGCGTGGCGCGCGTCGCGCGAAGCCGTCGACAACCTGATGGATCGCGAGTGGCCCGAAGAGAAGCGGCAGCGCTTCGTCGAGCGCGCCGCAGCGCATCCCGAACTCGCCAAACTGCACGACTTGCGCACGCGGACCAGCGGCCACCGCGATTTCGCCCAGTTCCACGTCGACCTGCCCGCGGGGATGACCGTCGGCGAGGCGCACGCGATCATCGAGCGGGTCGAAGCCGATCTCCGAGAGGCCTTTCCGGGGCTCGAGCTGCTTATTCACATCGATCCCGAGGGCCACGTCGACGAGCCCGGCAACGCGCTCGCCGAGGCAGACGAGTTTGCCAGGCTGGAGGGCAAGGAATGAGCCTGCGGACATTGCCCTACTGGCACGTCGACGCCTTCGCCGACCGGACCTTCGCCGGCAACCAGGCTGCCGTGATCATGCTCGAGGAGTGGCTGCCCGACGCGACGTTGCAGGCGATCGCGGCCGAAAACCTGTTCGCCGAGACGGCCTTCGTCATGCCCGACGCGACGGGTGTGTCCGATTGGGAGCTGCGCTGGTTCACCCCCGCGCTCGAAGTCCGGCTGTGCGGCCATGCGACGCTGGCGAGCGGCCACGTGCTGCTCGGCCGCGATGGCGGCGAGCGCGTGACGTTCCGCACGCGCCGGGCCGGCGTGCTCGAGGTCCGAAGGAGGGGCGAGGGCGGTTACGAGCTCGCGCTGCCGGCGATCCCGACCGCGCGCGGAGAATGGCCCGAAGCCGTCGCCCTGCTCGGCGCCGCGCCGCGCGAGGTCTGGCGCTCGCCCGAGCGTTACAGCGTGTTCCTGTTCGACAACGAAGACGAGGTGCGTGCGCTGGCGCCCGACCTGCGCGCCATGGCCGCGCTCGGGGACGACCAGTTGATCTGCACGGCGCCGGGCCGCGCGACCGACGTGGTCAGCCGCGTGTTCGTGCCCGGCGCCGGGGTCGACGAGGACAGCGTCACCGGTTCGGCCCATGCCGTGCTGGCGCCGTTCTGGGTCGCCCGTCTCGGCCGGGACGAGTTCACCGCCCACCAGGCCTCGGCGCGCGGCGGCGACCTGACCTGCCGGCTCGACGGCGACCGCGCCTGGCTCGGCGGGGCCTGCACGACCGTTGTCGAGGGGACCTTCTATGTTTCCGGGTAGAGCGCGACGATTTCCGCCAGCGCATCGACCAGCGCAGGGCGGTCTTCCTGGTCGGTCTTGCCGAGCCGTACCACAGTCAGCTTCTGCGATGGGGAGACCAGAACGTACTGCCCGAGATGGCCGATGGCGGCGAACAGGCTCGCCGGGCCCCGGTCGGGGAACAGCATCTCGCGCTCGCTGCCCGAATCGCGATTGAGCCAGGTCTGCGCGCCGTAGTCGGGTGCGCGCGGGCTCGGTGCGACCATGAACTCGACCCAGCCGCGCGGCACGATCTGGGCGCCGCGGACCGAGCCCTTGTGGCGCAGGAACTCGCCGAACCGCGCCCAGTCGCGCGCGGTCGCCCAGATCATGCTGCCGCCCATCATCGTCCCGGCGCGGTCGTACTCGGCAGTAAGCGAATCGAGCCCGAGCGGAACGGCCAGCCGCGCGCGCAGGAATTCGTCGACCGCACGCTGGCGTTCGGCCGCGCTGCCACCCGGCGCCAGCACCCGCGCGGCGATATCGGCCAGCACCATGCTCGTCGCGGTGGAATACTCGAACTCGCGCCCCGGCTCGTGCTCGAGCGGCTGGGCCTCCGCCCACGCCGCCATGTTGTCGCGCCCGTCGAGGAACATCATCCGAACCTCGCTCGAGGTATAGACCGGATCGCTCTTTTCATCGTGTCGCAGACCAGAGCGCATCTGCAGCAGCTGCCTGAGCGTGATCTCGCCCCGCGGATCGCCGGCACGCTGCCAGCGCGGGATCGGCGGCGACCGGTCGAGATGGAGCCGCCCGTCGGCGACCAGCATGCCGATCAGCACGGCGGTCACCGTCTTCGACATCGACCAGCCGACAAATCGCGTGTCGCGATCGTATCCGTCGGCGTAACGCTCGGCCACGATCTCTCCACCGTGCATCACCACGACGGCGCGCGTCTCGCCGATGCCCTCGGCCGTGAACAGCGTGTCGATAGCGCGCGCGAGCTTCTCTCGGTCGACCCCGGGATTCTCGGCTACGGCTTCGAGCGCCTCGGGCGGGAGCGGGGGCACCGGCGGCGGGCCTGCCTCGCCGCAGGCGGCGACGAGCAGGGCTGGCAGCACGGCGGCGAGAAAGCTAGGAGACGGAACGCGCGGCATCGGCGCCGCTTCATCCTCCAGGCACGGGGTCATGGCAACCGATAAGCGAGGGACGATCGGCAGGCCCAGGCGCCGGACCTGGCCACGAGTGCTGCTCGCGGTCATCGTCCTCGCCGGCGCGGCCGGCTGGTTCTACCGCGAGCCGATCGAGGGCTACGCCCGCACGGGCGCGGCGTTCGGCGCACGCACGGCCTGCTCATGCCGCTACGTCGCCGGGCGGAGCCTCGCCGACTGCAAGAAGGACTTCG
This sequence comes from uncultured Sphingomonadales bacterium, assembly GCA_937898525.1. Classification (GTDB taxonomy): domain Bacteria; phylum Pseudomonadota; class Alphaproteobacteria; order Sphingomonadales; family Sphingomonadaceae; genus Croceibacterium_A. Next base: position 26,246 of record CALCBC010000015.1, on the reverse strand, counting down.
AGCCCGGGATGGAAATCGTGTTCCTCAGCGACGACCAGGAAAGCCGCCGCGTCACCGCCTATGTCCCGCTGATCGCCAGCGAGACCGCGCAATATCGCGAGGGGCCCGGCTGCCAGCTCGAGCGGTGGCAGGAGTGAGCGTGGCCTAGGCCGGCTCAGTCGAATCGATCCACCCGCCGCCGATGACCCGGTCGCCGGCATAAAGCACCGCTGCCTGGCCCGGGGCGACGCCGTATTCGGGCTCGGCAAAGCGGATCATGGCCGGGGCCCCGTCTCCGAAGGCGCCCTCAAGCGCGACGGGCACGGGCTTTGCCAGCGAACGGACCTTGGCGGTCAGCGGCAGGTCGGGCAGCGGTCCGATGCGGTTGGTCTCGACGATCCGCGCCGCGCCGACTGCCAGCAGCCGTCGGGGGCCGACCCTCACTTCGGCCGCCGCCGCGTCGATCCCGACGACGTAGAGCGGCTCCGGCTGGCCGCCGATTTCGAGCCCGCGCCGCTGGCCGACCGTGTAGTGGATCACCCCGGGATGCTCGCCGAGCGCCTGGCCGGTCTCGGCATGGACGATGCGGCCCGGGCGCACGCCTTCGGACCGCACCGAGCGCACGATCCGCGCATAGTCCCCATCGGGCACGAAGCAGATGTCCTGGCTGTCGGGCTTGGCCGCCACCGCGAGGCCGAAACTCTCGGCGATCCGCCGCACTTCGGCCTTGGGCAGGCCGCCGAGCGGAAACCGGAGGAAGCCGAGCTGCTCCTCGGTCGTGCCGTAGAGGAAGTACGACTGGTCGCGTGCGGGATCGAGTGCGCGGTGCAGTTCGGGACCGGCGGCGCCAGCGACTCGCCGGACGTAGTGCCCCGTGGCGAGACAATCGGCGCCGAGCTCGCGGGCCATTCGCAGCAGGTCGGTGAACTTGGGCCCCATGTTGCAGCGGATGCAGGGGATCGGCGTGCGACCCGCGAGGTAGTCGTCGGCGAAACGCTCGACCACCTCGTCGCGGAAGGCGCTTTCGTGGTCGAACACGTAGTGCGCGAAGCCGAGCCGATCGGCTACCCCGCGCGCGTCGCGGATATCGTCGCCTGCGCAGCATGCGCCCTTGCGCCCGGTAGCGGCGCCGTAGTCGTAGAGCTGGAGCGTCACGCCGATCACCTCGGCCCCGCTCGCGGCGGCGAGCGCCGCGACGACCGAGCTGTCGACACCGCCCGACATGGCAACGACCACGCGGGATTCGCGCGGCGGTCGCGGCAGGTCGAACAGCGCGGCGGCCTCTGCGGGGCCGGGCAGGGCTGAGCGAAGGGCTGGCTTCATCGCGCGCGCCTTACACCTCGACCGGGGCCGAGCCAAATCGGACATGCCGACTTTTGCCTAAGCCGCGGGTTTACCCGATCTTGACCCTTCCCCGGCTAAGGCTTGAGCATGTTCGAGGGAAAGCCCCTGCGTCCAGACGACAGCCGCCCGTCCGATCCGGAGTCGTGGGAGGGCGGAGAGCTGCGCCCGCTCAGCTGGAGCGAGCTCGTGGCCCGCTTTTCGGCGGCTCGCGACCTGCGGGCTTCTCTCTCGACCGGCAGCGAATGCGGCGACGCCAGCTTCGACGCGGGATCGGCGCGCCGGATCGCAGCGCATCACAATGGTAAGCTGGACATTAACCTTGAAGTTTCAGGCAATGGCAAAGTCGTAGCGGGCAGAGCATTGCGCAGTCCGTTCGGTGACGAACCGGCGGTCACGAGGGATTAGATGATCGAGAATCAGAAAATTCGTCCTGCGCAAGTTATCGGCCCCCTCGGCGAGCCGTTGACGCTGGCCGACCTGCCGTCGCCGAATACCAAGCGCTGGGTCGTGCGGCGCAAGGCCGAGGTCGTCGCCGCGGTCAATGGCGGGCTGCTGACGATCGACGAGGTGCTCGAGCGTTACAACCTGACGCTCGAGGAGTTCGCCAGCTGGCAGCGCGCGGTCGACCGTTCGGGAATGCAGGGGCTGCGTGTGACGCGCATCCAGCATTACCGCGACCTCTACGAACGGCAGCTCAAGTACTGAGGCCGGCGCCCGCGCGCCCATCTTCTCCGGAATTCGCTCGTACGCCGTTCGCGGGTCGAGGGAACGCATCGGCGCACGTCCCGTTGGGACAGGTGCGCACAACGGGTGCGGGATAACAGGAGGACCTGGGCCATGGGCTGGATTGCAACGATCATCCTTGGCGGCATCGCGGGCTGGCTCGCCAGCATGGTGATGAACCGCGACGCGTCGATGGGGATTTTCTGGAACATCGTGGTCGGCGTGATCGGCGGCCTGATCGGGAGCGCGATCGGGAACGTGACCGGGTTCCTTACCGACGATGCGGGCTGGTTCATGTACCTGATCACCGCATTCGTCGGCGCGATCGTGCTGCTGGCCGTCGTCAACCTCGTGCAGCGCGGCCGCGTCCGCTGAGCTGACACAGGTCCCGTCGCCTGTGAGCGACGGATGCTGATACAAAAAAGTACACGGGGCGGGTCGCGCGGCGGTCCGCCCCCTTCTATTGCAGGGATGCCGCTCTTCGTCGGCCGCTGGGCCACGTTCATGGAGTGTTGTATTGCGATAAGACACTCGCGGGGCTATGCGGCGGGGCTTCGACCGCTGCGTCCGGGTGTGCAGCGGCGGCAAACATGGTATGGCCTCGCCGCTGCGGGGCTATGGGGCTGATGCGCGGAATGAATTACGAAGCGAAAGTGGCAGACCTCAGCGGCGCTCCCGAAGTGCTGATCGGCGAGGTCGAGGTCGAGCGGGGACGCCAGAAGCGGCGTCGCCTGCTCATCGCCGCGGCGATCATCCTCGCGCTGGTGGCCGCCGGCGCCCTGCTGTATTCGAGCGGAGGCGAAGAGCAGCCCTTCCAGGCCGCGGAGGGCGACCAGATTCCGACGGTCTCGGTGGTCGCACCGGGCCGTGCCACGGTGCAGGGCACGATAAGCGCCACCGGCACGCTCGCTGCGCGCTACGAGATGCCCGTGGGCGTCGTGGGCGAGGGCGGCCGTGTCGTCGCCATCAACGTCGAGCCCGGTGATTGGGTTCGCGCCGGCCAGGTTCTCGCAGTGATCGACCGCTCGGTGCAGACGCAACAGGCGGAAAGCGCCGCGGCCTCGATCGAGGTCGCCCGCGCCGACGCCGAGCTTGCCCAGGCCAACCTCGACCGTGCACTGCAGCTGGTTGACCGCGGCTTCATCAGCAAGGCCGACGTCGACCGCCTGACCGCAACGCGAGACGCGGCGCGCGCCCGCGTGCGCGTCGCCGAAGCGCAGTATCGCGAACTGCTCGCGCGCAACGCGCGGCTGAACATCGTTGCACCCGCCGCGGGCCTGGTGCTCGACCGCAACGTCGAGATCGGCCAGGTCGTCGGCGCCGGGGGCACGGCGCTGTTCACGATCGCCCGCGGCGGCGAAATGGAGCTGCTGGCCGACGTCAACGAGGACGACCTCGCGGTGCTTTCGGTCGGAGCGACCGCCGAAGTCACGCCGGTTGGCAGTGGCAAGACCTTCATCGGGCGAATCTGGCAGATTTCGCCGATCATCGATCCACAGGATCGCCAGGGCATCGCCCGCATTGCGCTGCCGTATGATCCGGCGATCCGCCCCGGCGGCTTTGCCTCGGCCGCGATCGCCCGCGGCGCAATCGTCGCGCCGCGCCTGCCCGAGAGCGCAATCCAGTCCGACGAGAAGGGGAGCTACGTCCTGATCGTCGATCGCGACAACCGCGTGGTGCGGCGCAACGTGCGCACGGGAATCGTGACCGACGAGGGGATCGCGATCGTCGCCGGGCTCGACGGCAGCGAGCGAGTGATCCTGCGCGCCGGCGGCTTCGTCAACGAGGGCGACAAGGTCAACCCGGTCGTCGACAACGGAGGCCGCCAGGCTTCAGGCCGATGAACCTACGGTACATTTCCGCATGGTCGATCCGTAACCCGATCGTCCCCATCGTCCTGTTCATCGGCCTGACGCTGGCCGGGCTGGTTTCGTTCAGCCGGATGGACGTCAACAACAGCCCCGACATCGATTTCCCGGCGGTCAACGTCTCGATCAGCCAGCCCGGCGCGGCGCCCACCGAAATCGAGACCCAGATCACGCAAAAGGTCGAAGCGGCGGTTCGCTCGGTCAACGGAGTCGACGAGATCCAGTCGACCGCGCGCGAAGGCAGCAGCAACACCTTCGTCCAGTTCCAGATCGGCGTCGATTCGAATCAGGCCGTCAACGACGTCAAGAACGCGGTCGACCAGATCCGCAGCGACCTGCCCGACGGAATCCTCGAGCCGCGCGTGACCAAGGAAGAAGTCGCCGGCGGGCCAATCGGCTTTTTCGCGGTCCAGGCCGACGACATGACGATGGAGCAGCTCAGCTGGTTCATCGACGACACCATCGCGCGTCGCCTGCTGTCGATCCCCGGCATGGCGGCCGTCAGCCGGGCGGGCGGGGTCGACCGCGAGATTCGCGTCGTCCTCGATCCGGCGAAGATGCAGGCGCTCGGCGTCACCGCCAGCGCGCTCAACCAGGCCCTTCGCCAGGTCAACATCGATGCTGCGGGCGGCGTCGCCGAAATTGCCGGTTCGCGTCAGTCGGTTCGCGTGCTCGGCAACGCCGACAGCGCACGCCAGCTTGCAGACACGCGGATCAGCATCGGCGGAGGACGCACGATCCGGCTCGACCAGGTCGCGCGGGTCTACGACGGCTTCTCCGAGCAGACCTCGATCGCCAAGATCAACGACCGGCAGGTGGTCACCTTCAGCATCGAGCGGGCCAAGGGCGCCTCGGACGTCACCGTGTACGATGCGGCCATCGAGGAAATGAAGCAGATCGAGGCCGACAACCCGGGGATCAGCTTCACACAGCTCTACACCAGCGTCGAATACACCAAGGGGCAGTACGAGAGCTCGATCGCCGCTCTCGTCGAGGGCTCGGTCCTCGCGGTCATCGTCGTGTTCCTGTTCCTGCGCGACTGGCGCGCGACGGTAATCTCGGCCCTGGCGATCCCGCTGTCGGCGATTCCGACGTTCTGGTTCATGGACCTGCTCGGGTTCACGCTGAACGAAATGACGCTGCTCGCTTTGAGCCTCGTGGCCGGCGTGCTGGTCGACGATGCGATCGTCGAGATCGAGAACATCGTCAGACACATGCGCATGGGCAAGAGCGCGTACCAGGCCGCGATCGACGCTGCCGACGAGATCGGCCTCGCGGTGGTCGCGACCAGCCTGTCGATCGTCGCGGTGTTCCTGCCGGTCGGCCTGATGCCGGGCATCTCGGGCCAGTTCTTCAAGAACTTCGGCCTGACCGTCGTCGCGGCGGTGCTGATGAGCCTCGCGGTCGCACGCATGATCACGCCGATGATCGCGGCCTACTTCCTGCAGGCCAAGGGCCACCAGGCGCACGGTGAAGGCCGCCTGATGGACCTCTACATCAAGCTCCTCACCTGGACGCTGAACACCGACAAGGTCGAAGCCTACAAGGCGCGGCTGACCCCGCCGCCGGTGCGCCCGGCCTACGGGACTATCGAGTTCCTGTTCATGCTGTTGATGGTCGGGGCCGCGGTCGGAGCCGGCTGGGCTGTCGGTAAGCTTCCCCTCGGAGGCACGTTGGGAATGGTCATCCCACTCGTCGCCGCCTTGGCCGCCTATCTCGTGGTGCGTTTCGCGATCGATGTGCTCGTACGCAACGCGGACGACGACTTTGCCGCCTGGCGTGACCATCTCCGCGCCCGGATCCGGGCGCGCTGGCGCGACCATCGCTTCTGGATGTTCCTCGCTGGCGCGGGCGCGCTCGGACTGACTGTCGCGCTGCTCATGCTCCTGCCGCAGCAGTTCCAGCCGACGACCGACGAGGACACGACCCAGGTCACGATCGAGATGGTCCCCGGCACGACCATCGAGCAGACCGAGGAAGTGGCCGACCGGGTCACCGCGGTGCTGCAGAAAGAACCCGAAGTCGGGCGCATCCTCGAACGGATCAATGAAGGCCAGGCGCGGCTGTTTGTCGTGCTCAAGCCCGATCGCAAGGTCGCGAGCTACGAGTTCGAGCGGCGGATGATGCCCGTGTTGCAGAAAATCCCTGACGCTCGCGTGAGCTTCCAGGGCGGGGGCGGTGGCGGCGGAACAGGCCGCGACATTTCGGTCATGCTGACCGGCTCCGATCCGGAGCTGCTCGATCGCACCGCGCAGACGCTGGTCGAGCAGATGCGGGGTGTCGAAGGCCTGGTCGCGCCGCGCATCGCAGCTGACCTCCAGCGGCCCGAACTGATCATCGTCCCGCGGCTTGATCTCGCTGCCCAACTCGGCGTGACCACCAGCGCGCTGAGCCAGGCGATTCGCATCGCCACGATCGGCGAGATCGACCAGAACGCGGCCAAGTTCTCGCTCAGTGATCGCCAGGTGCCGATCCGCGTGGTGCTGCCCAAGACCTCGCGGCAGGATCTTTCGACGATCGAGAACCTGCCGGTGCCGACTGCGGCCGGCGGCTCGGTCCCGCTCAAGCGCGTCGCCGAGATCCGCTTCGGCGCGGGCCCGACGCAGATCCAGCGCTTCAACCAGTCGCGGCGCGTGATCGTCGGGGCGGACCTCGGGCCGAACCAGCTCGAAGGCCCGGTGATGGACCGGATCAATGCGCTGCCGATCATGCAGGACCTTCCGGTCGGCGTCTCGAACCGGCCGGTCGGCAACCAGCGCTGGCAGCAGGAACTGATCCAGAACTTCATCATCGCCGTGATCAGCGGCATCCTTCTGGTCTTCGCGGTGCTGGTGCTGCTCTACCGGCGGTTCGTTTCGCCGCTGGTCAACATGACCTCGTTGCTGCTCGCGCCGCTCGGTGGCCTGATCGCACTGACAATCGTCGGCTTCATCCGAACGGGCTCGCCCGAGCCCGTCTCGATCGCTGTCTACATCGGGCTGCTGATGCTGCTCGGCATCGTCGCCAAGAACTCGATCCTGCTGATCGACTTCGCGATCGAGGAGATGGAGAGCGGCGTGCCCAAGAAGACCGCTATCATCGACGCGGGGCACAAGCGTGCCCAGCCGATCCTGATGACGACCGTGGCGATGACCTCGGGCATGGTGCCGACTGCGCTGTCGCTGTCGGGGGACGCCGCCTGGCGCGCGCCGATGGGCATCACGGTGATCGGCGGCCTGCTGCTCTCGACGCTGCTGACGCTGATCATCGTCCCGGCCGGCTTCAGCCTCGCCGACGGCTTCGAGAAGCGGGTCGGGCCGTGGCTGCGGGACCGCCTGCTGACCTACAAGCCCCATCACGGCCCCGGCCAGGCCGAGGCCTATCCCGCGGAATAGCGAGCGCGGCGCGATGAAGCGCCTGCCACCGCCGCCTCGGCCGGCACGGCTGCCGGCGGCGAGACCGGCGGCACAGGCCGACCGCGCCCGGCGGATGCGGCTGGTGGCGACAAGCATGCTCGCGGCGATGGCGATCGTGTTCGTTATCGCGCTCCGGTTCGAGCACCTGCACCCGGCGGTAGGTTACGTCGTCGCCTTTGCCGAAGCGGCCATGGTCGGCGGCCTTGCCGACTGGTTCGCAGTGACCGCGCTGTTTCGCCATCCGCTCGGCGTTCCCATCCCGCACACCGCGATCATTCCCGAAAAGAAGGACCGCATCGCCGACACGATGGCCGGGTTCCTGCGCGCCAACTTCCTCACGCCGACGGTGGTTGCGCGGCGGATGCGCGGCATGAACCTCGCCCGCGCGATCGGCGACTTCCTCGCCGAGCCGCGTCCCGCCGGACCCAGCCGCATTCGTGAGGGCGCCGCGGGACTGCTCGCCGAGATGCTCGAATCGCTCGATCCCGAGCGCCTAGGCAACCAGGTCAAGGCCGGCCTCGCGCGCCAGATCGAGCGGATGGACCTCGCCCCCGTGCTCGGCAACGCGCTGAGCGCGGCGATCGCCGACGGGCGTCACCGCCCGATGCTCGAGGGCCTGATCCGGTGGGCGGGAGTGGCCCTCGAGCGCAACGAGGAGATGGTGAGGTCGATGATCCAGGCGCGCGCCAACGCGCTGCTGCGCTGGACGGGTCTCGACGGCAAGGTCGCCAACTCGGTGCTTGACGGCCTCTACCGCCTGCTTGCCGAAGTGCTGGTCGATCCAGAGCACCCGCTACGCAAGACGGTCGAGGAAGGCCTCGAGAAGCTGGCGCACGACCTCGTCCACGATCCCGAGACGCGCGAAAAGGTCGAGGCGCTCAAGCGCGACGTGCTGGCCAATCCTGCGGCCGGTGACTGGTGGATGGGCGTGTGGGAGCGGATGCGCCTGTCGCTGATCGAGATGGCCCGCGATCCAGAGGCCGCGCTTGGGGGGCAGCTCGGCGAGAGTCTCGCCGAGCTCGGCCGCTCGCTGCAGAACGACCCGGCACTGCAGTGGCAGGTCAACCGCCTTGCCCGGCGCACCGTAGTCGGGTTGGTCACCCGCTACGGCGAACAGATCGCTCAGCTCGTCTCGGAGACCGTCCGGCGGTGGGACACGGGAACGCTGACCAGCCGGCTCGAGAATGCGGTGGGCCGCGACCTGCAGTTCATCCGCATCAACGGCACGCTCGTCGGCGGGCTCGTCGGCGTGACGATCCACGCGCTCTCGCAGTGGTTGTGAGGGACGCGCCGCTGCTCGTGACCGAGCGGCTCGAGCTGTGGCTGCCGCAGCGCGACGACGTCGCGCCAATGCTCGCGATCGTCGACGACCCCGAGACCGGCCGCTACCTCGGCCGCACGGCCGCCGCGGTCGACCACTTCGCCCGCTTCAGCCGCAACGCCGGCAGCTGGCTGCTCTACGGCTACGGCAGCTTCATGATCCGCGAACGCGCAAGCGGCGAGCTGATCGGCAACGCGGGTGTGTTTCATTCGTGGCGCGGGCTCGGCCGGGGATTGGATGACTGTCCCGAAGCCGGCTGGATCCTGGCAGCGACCGGTGGGGCCAAGGGCTGGCGCGAGAGGCAATGGAGGCGGCACTTGACTGGTTCGCGCGCACGCACGGGCCGCAGCGCGTGTTCTGCATGATCGATCCCGCGAATGACCGCTCGATCGCGCTCGCCATGAAGCTCGGCTTCGAGGCGCACGGCGACGGCGAATTGCCCGACGGCGAGGCCGTGCGGCTGTTCGTTCGCCGGCCGCCGGACTGCTAGCGACGTGCGCCGGGGAACGGCGGGCCGAGGAACATCGGCGACCCCATCCAGACGCTGGCCATCGCCTGGCCCTCGGCGTCCTTGGCCGGCTGGAACGAGGCACGTTCCTTCGCCAATTCGCAAATTCGCGTGTTGAGCGTCTGCGACAGAGACGGCGAATAGATCGCGCAGTCGGTCACCTTGCCGTCGGTGCCGATCAGCAGGCGAACCTGGTTGGCGCTTCCGCGCAACTTCCCGAATTCACCGAACGGAATAGTGCCTTGCGGCAAGACGCCGCTCGGGTTGGGATTGAGCACGGGCGGAGCGCTCATCGTCCTGTGCTTCTCTGCGTCGAGGCCCCACACGGTGAGCAGGTCGTCAGTGCATGCCTGCAGGGCTTCGATCGGTGCGCGGAGCGAGCCCGTCTCGAAACGGACGGGCGAAATCAGCCCCTCGCTCAGCGTGAATCCGGTGATTCCACCCGCACTCTCCAGTTCCGCCGCGCGATCGTAAGGCGGCGGCGGAGCGGGCGGCGTACCGGGGGCCGGGGGAGTGAGGGCTGGTGGAGGGGCGAGCGTGAGGGGGTCAAAGCTGAAGAACTGCTGCCCTTCGGGTGTCTCCGAGCGCACGTAGCGCGACTTGCCGGAAGCGCCCGTCGGCTGGAACGCGTATCCGATCTGCTCGGCGTTGCGGAACGGCCGCAAGCCCTCGCCGACGAAGATCAGTCGGACGAACGCGTTCGGCTGGAGGCGTTCGAGGGCCAGGCTCATCTCGCGCTGGCCGTCGGAGAAAGTGCGGATCAGCCGGCAGTAGTCTTCGCCGTAGTCGGCGGTCCACGGTCCGCTCGGCCGGAACACGGCCGCGTCGTCCTGGGCCTGCGCCGCCGGTGCGGCGACCATGGCTGCCGCTGCGATCCAAGAAAACACGCGCTTCATCGCATCCTCCAATCCCGGAGGCGATGCTATTTCAGCAGTTTGTAGGGAGCAAGGTCGCTCGCGCGCTTGCGACAATCGGCGACAAGCGCGGCAGGGGCCGACAGCGCGACGGATCCGCCTGTCACTGGATCAGGTAGATCACCGACGTCGGGAAGACGCTCGCCACGGGATTGCCGTCGACGTCGAGCGCGGGCTCGTAGCCTCGCGCCAGGCCGTCGCAGACCGCATCGGTGAACGCCTCCTCAATGCCCTCGCTCTGCACCACGCAATCGGTCACCTCGCCCCGGGCATCGACCATCACCCGAACGGGAACGAAGGCGTTGATGCCCCCCATGGCCATCCGGGGTGGATAGCGTCGCTGAACGCGCCGGACGGTCGAGGGCTTGGGGACGGCGCGTCGGGAGAGGTGGGCCTGCACCGCCGGGTCGAGGCCCCAGACGGATTGCAGATTGTCCATGCAGGTGCGCAGGGCGGCCAGCGGCTTGGCCATGCTGCCGAGCTCGAGCAGGACGCCGTCACCGTTCTCAAACCTGACCTCGAGCGATCGCGCGTTCCGTTCGAACTCGGGGTCCGCGGGCTTTGGTACCGCACTGTCGCGGATTTCCTCGATCTTCGATTTGCGCTCGCTGGTTTCCTCCGGATCGTAGGGCAGGAACGATGTTCCGAACGACACCGCCGGCTGGTCGAGAAAGGTCCCGTTGATCCCGGTGGTTGGGCGCATACCGGGATCGGGCGTGAAGCGAAAGGCGAGATCGCTGGTGGGCATCCTGGCGTGCGGCACGGCGGGGCCGACGAGCAGAATCCGATGCGTCGGGAGCGGCCCGAACCAGTCGATGCGCAGGTTGATCGAGTCGTCGGCCTCACCAAACCGGCGATGAAGGCTGCAGCGTTCGTCGGCGTAGTCGAGCACCCACTCGGAACTCGGCTCCAGGTGCAAGGTTTGGTCCGCGGCCCGGGCGGGCTGGAGCGCCAGGACTGCCAGGGCCGCTGCTGCAACGACACGCCACGCCATGACCGCCCTCCCGCGTCGCAAGCTACCGATCGCCGGCCGAATTTTCAATTCGGGCAGGTGTTACAACTTGGCGGTGAGCTCCGGCACGGCCTCGAACAGGTCGGCGACGAGGCCGATATCGGCCACCTGAAAGATCGGCGCGTCGGGGTCCTTGTTGATCGCCACGATGAGCTTCGAATCCTTCATCCCGGCGAGATGCTGGATCGCGCCGGAGATGCCGACCGCGATGTACAGCTCGGGAGCGACGATCTTGCCGGTCTGGCCGACCTGGTAATCGTTCGAGATGTAGCCGGCGTCGACCGCCGCGCGGCTCGCGCCGACCGCCGCGCCGAGCTTGTCGGCGAGCGGGACGATCAACTGCTCGAAGGTCTCCGCATCCTTGAGCGCGCGGCCGCCGGAGACGACGATCCCGGCGCTGGTCAGCTCGGGACGCTCGCTTTTCGAGGCCTCGAGCGAGACGAAGTTCGACAGACCCGCGTCGCCGGGACCCGTGACGTCCTGGATCACCGCCGAGCCGCCCTCGGCGGCCGCCTTCTCGAACGCGGTTCCGCGCACGGTCAGCACGAGCTTGGCATCGCTGCTTTCGACCGTCGCGATCGCATTGCCGGCGTAGATCGGCCGCACGAAGGTCTTCGGCCCCTCGATCCCGATCACCTCGGAAAGCTGCATCACGTCGAGCAGCGCGGCGACGCGCGGAGCGATGTTCTTGCCGGTGGTCGTCGCCGGGGCGACGAAGGCGTCGTAGTCCGCCATCAGCTGCGCGGCGAGCGGCGCGACGTTCTCCGGCAGCGCATGGGCATAGGCCGGGGCGGCCGCGAGCAGAACCTTCTCGACCCCGGCGACCTTCGCCGCGGCCTCGGCCACGCCGCGCGCCTCGTCGCCTCCGGCGACCAGCGCGTGGACCGCTCCGAGCTTCGCGGCCGCGGTCACGGCGGCGAGTGTCGCGTCCTTCAGCGCACCCGCTTCGTGTTCGACCAGCACCAGCGCGGTCATGCGAGGGCTCCCAGTTCCTTGAGTTTCGCCACCAGCTCGTCGACCGAGCCGACCTTGATCCCCGCCTGCCGCACCGGCGGCTCGGCCACCTTCAGCACCTTGAGCCGGGGCGAGATGTCGACGCCGTAGTCGGCCGGGGTCTTCGTCGCGAGTGGCTTTGATTTGGCCTTCATGATGTTCGGCAGCGAGGCGTAGCGCGGCTCGTTGAGGCGCAGGTCGGTGGTGACGATCGCCGGCAGAGAGAGCTTCACGGTCTCGGAGCCGGCATCGACCTCGCGGGTCACGGTTACGCTGTCGCCGTCGACTTCGACCTTGCTCGCGAAGGTCCCCTGCGGCCGGCCGGTCAACGCGGCGAGCATCTGCCCGGTCTGGTTCGAATCGTCGTCGATCGCCTGCTTGCCCATGACGACGAGGCCCGGCTGCTCCTCTTCGAAGACCCCCTTGAGGATCTTCGCCACGGCCAGCGGCTCGACGGTTTCGTCGGCCTCGACCAGGATCGCCCGGTCGGCGCCCATCGCCAGCGCCGTGCGCAGCGTCTCGGCGGCCTTCGCCGGGCCGATCGAAACCGCGACGATCTCGCTCGCGACGCCCTTTTCCCGGAGCCGAATCGCCTCCTCGACGGCGATCTCGTCGAACGGGTTCATGCTCATCTTGACGTTGGCGAGATCGACTCCGCTGCCGTCGGTCTTGACCCGCGGGCGGACGTTGTAATCGATCACGCGCTTGACCGGCACGAGGATCTTCATCGGCTCTCTCCGACAGGCCTTCGCGGCACTTGTAATAATCTTGCGCCAGCGCCTTTGCGCCGCTCGCGCGGGAGGTCAAGCGTCGTCGCTTGGAGCGCAGCGGTCGAAGCATTATGCTCGCGCTTTCGCAACCCTTGAAAAGGGCTGCCGATGCGCTGGATCGTTTCGTTGCTCGCGCTCTTCCTCGCCGCGGTGCCCGCATTCGCGGCCGAGACTCGCACCGCGCCCGAAGGTCACGTGCCGCCACGCGCGACGGTCGCCCAGCTCGGCTGGGTGGCGGGCACCTGGACCGGCGAAGGCATCGGCGGCGCGCCGGCGACCGAGGTCTATTCGCCCCCCGCCGGGGGCTCGCTGGCCGGACACTTCGTGCAGCAGGACGGCGAGGGCGGGATCGAGTTCTTCGAGCTGATGCAGATCGCCGAAGTCGACGGCAGCCTGGTCTATCGCCTCAAGCACTTTGGGCCGGACCTCGTCGGCTGGGAAGACAAGGCCGAGATGGAAACGTTCCCGCTCGTCGCGCTCGAGCCCAATGCGGCCTACTTCGACGGTCTCACCATACGCCGCGAGGGCGACACGCTGATCAGCGCGGTGCGCGTCCGTGGGCGAGACGGCGCGGACGAGGAGTACGTGTTCCGCTACCGGCGGGTCGGGTAGGGCGATCTGCGTTCCGCAAGCGCGCCGGACGTCCGGCCTCAGGCCGCCTGCTTCACCTCGGCGACGATCTTCTTCGCCGCGTCACCGAGGTCGTCCGCCGGGATGATCGGCAGGCCGGAGCCGGCGAGGATGTCCTTGCCCTGTTGCACGTTGGTGCCCTCGAGGCGCACCACCAGCGGCACCGACAGCGAGACCTCCTTGGCCGCGGCGACGATGCCCTCGGCGATCACGTCACAGCGCATGATCCCGCCAAAGATGTTGACGAGGATGCCCTTAACCGCCGGGTCGGACAGGATGATCTTGAACGCCGCGGTGACCTTCTCCTTGTTGGCACCGCCACCGACGTCGAGGAAGTTCGCGGGGAACGCCCCGTTGAGCTTGATGATGTCCATTGTCGCCATGGCGAGGCCCGCGCCGTTGACCATGCAGCCGATGTCGCCGTCGAGCTTGATGTAGGCGAGATCGTACTTGGAGGCCTCGATCTCCATCGGGTCCTCCTCGGTCTCGTCGCGCAGCGCCTCGACGTCGGGGTGGCGATAGAGCGCATTCGAGTCGAAGCTCATCTTGGTGTCGAGCACCAGCAGGTCGCCCTCGGTCGTCTCGACCAGCGGGTTGATCTCGATCATCGAGCAGTCGAGCGCAACGAAGGCCTCGTAGAGCTGCGCGGCCAGCTTCTGAGCCGCTTTGGCGGTGTTGCCCGTGAGCTTGAGCGCAAAGGCCACCGCGCGGCCGTGGTGCGGCATGAAGCCCGTCGCCGGGTCGATCGTCAGCGTGGTGATCTTCTCGGGGGTCTCGTGCGCGACGTCCTCGATGCTCATCCCGCCTTCGGTCGAGACGACCATCGCGATCCGGCCGCTCGCACGGTCGATCAGCAACGCGAGGTAGTACTCCTTGGCGATGTCGACGCCGTCGGTCACGTAGAGCCGGTTGACCTGTTTACCGGCGGGGCCGGTCTGCACGGTGACCAGCGTGTTACCGAGCATCTCGCGCGCGTTGGCCTCAACCTCCTCGATCGATTTCGCCAGCCGCACTCCGCCTTTCGCCTCGGGCGGAAGCTCGGCGAACTTGCCCTTGCCGCGACCACCCGCGTGGATCTGCGCCTTCACCACGTAGAGCGGGCCGGGGAGCTGCTTGGCGCCCTCGACCGCTTCCTTGACGCTGCGCGCCGGGTGACCCGCTGGCACGCCGATGCCGAATTTCGCGAGCAGCTGCTTGGCCTGGTATTCGTGGATGTTCATCGGAAGTCCGTCTTTGCCGGATAGACGCGGGCGCCTAAGCACAGCGCCGGGCGGCTTGCAAACCCTTCGCGCTTCCCTAGTTGGCGCCGGATGATCGACCGCGCGCGCCTCGAAGAAATCTGTCGCGAGGCCGGCCGCATGGCGCTGCGCCAGTGGCCCGGACACGGCCACGCGCCCGAGACCTGGGAGAAAGTCCCGGGCAGCCCGGTCTGCGCGGCCGACATCGAGGTCGACGCCTTCCTGCACCGCGAGCTCGGACGCCTGCTGCCCGCGGCAGGCTGGTTGTCCGAGGAGACCGCCGACGATCCGCAGCGACTCGGCAGGGGGCTGATCTGGCTGGTCGACCCGATCGACGGTACGCGCGACTTTATCCGCGGCCGCAGCGGCTGGGCGGTCTCGGTGGCGTTGATCAGCGAAGGCAAGCCGCTGATCGGCTACCTCATCGCGCCGGCGCGCGACGAGGAATGGAGCGCGATCGCTGGGCAGGGCTCGTGGCTCAACGGCCGCCGGCTCCACGCGAGCACGCGCCGCGAGCTGCCCGGCGCACGCGTGCCGGCGCAGGTCCTGCCACAGGAGGACCGTGACCTCGTGATGGTAGAACGGCCGAACTCGATCGCGCTGAGGATCGCGATGGTGGCCGACGACCGCGCCGACATCCTCGCCACGCTGCGCTGGGGATTCGAATGGGACATCGCCGCCGCCACGCTGATCGCGCGCGAGGCGGGGGCGGCGGTCAGCGACGCGTTCGGCCACGCGCTGAGCTTCAACAAGCGCGACCCGCAGGCTTTCGGAGTGCTGGTCAGCGCACCGGCGATCCATGCGGCGGCTGTGTCCCGGCTGGCCGACCGGGCCGCGCATTACGCGGCGAACCCGTAAACCCTGGCGATCGCGCCAGCGGCAACCGGTTCATGGCGAAGGAGGCCGGCCCCCGGAGGGAGGCCGGCCTCGCTGCGCCGCTGCGCAGGGTCAGTTGCGCGCCGCGCTGGCTTCTTCGGCGCTGATCGGCGTGATGCGGATCTCGACCCGGCGGTTGAGCGCGCGGCCCTCCTCGGTGGCGTTGTCGGCGCGCGGGTACTGCTCGCCGTAGCCGATCGTGGCGATGCGCGCGGCCGAGACGCCGCGCATCACGAGGTAGCCCTTCACCGATTCCGCCCTCCGGCGCGAGAGGTCGAGGTTGTAACTCTCCGAACCGGTCGAATCGGTATGGCCCATCACGTCGACCAGGCTGTTCGGGTACTTCTGCAGGCTCGCCGCGACCTCGTCGAGCGCTGCGCGGAAGCTCGGCGAGATGGTGGTCGAATCGACCGCGAAGGTCACGTCGGGCAGGTTCACGAGGATGCTCTCGCCGTCGGGCGTCTTGGTAACGTCGACGCCCGTGCCTTCGGTTGCCTCGTCGAGCTCGCGGATCTGCTGGTCGAGCTGGTAGCCGATCACGCCACCGGCGACGCCGCCGATCCCTGCGCCGACGATGCGCGCGGTCTTGCCGCCGATCAGGCCGCCGAGCAGGTAGCCGAGACCCGCCCCGCCGACACCGCCGATAGCGGTGCGCGAGACGTGGCGCTCGCCGGTGTTGGGGTCGGTCACGCAGGCGGAGAGGCCGATCAGCGACGCCGCGGCGATGCCGGAGATGATGAGGCGGGACGTTTTCATGAGTTTCCTCTTGTGTTGTTATCGGGCGACCGCGGCTGTCGGACGACCGTCGCGCACGGCGAATCGCCGCAAGCGGCGGTACGCGCTGGAAACGCGCAGCCGCCCGGCCTGTTCCACAGCCGCACAGCAGTGACTATCGGGGGAACGACCGATCTGCTAGCCGGGCGCTTCCAATGTCGCCTTTCCCATGGTCCGATCTCGCCGTGCTGGCCGCGTTGATCCTGCTCAACGGGGTCTTTGCCATGTCCGAGCTGGCGATCGTTTCCGCCCGCACTGCTCGCCTCAGGGTCGCCGCCGAACGCGGCAGCGGCGGCGCGCGTGTCGCGCTGCAGCTCGCGGCCAACCCGGGCAAGTTCCTCTCGACGGTACAGATCGGCATCACGCTAGTCGGGATCGTCGCGGGTTACGTGTCCGGCGCGACGCTCGGTCAGCCGCTCGGGGAGCGGCTGGCGCTGATTGGCATCCCCGCGGAATACGCCGACAGTGCGGGCGCGGTGCTGGCGATCGGGCTGACGACCTATCTCAGCGTGGTGGTGGGCGAGCTCGTGCCCAAGCAGTTCGCGCTGCGCGCTGCCGTGCCGATCGCGCTGCTCATGTCGCGGCCGATGGCGCTACTGGCGAAGATCGCGGCGCCGTTCGTCTGGCTGCTCGACACCTCGTCGGGCCTGCTCATGCGGCTCCTGGGGATCGGCCAGCGCGGCGAGCACCGGCTGACCGCCGAGGAGCTGCAGATGCTGTTCAGCGAGGCCACCCACTCGGGGGTCATCGAGGAGCAGGAGCGGGCGATTCTCTCGGGCGTCATGCGGCTGGCCGATCGGCCGGTGCGCGAGCTGATGACCCCGCGCACCGAAGTCGACTGGCTCGACGTCAACGCCGACGATGCCGAGATCCGGGCGAGGATCGCGGCTTCGCCGCACTCGCGGCTGCCGGTCGCCGACGGTTCGGCCGACCGGGTGCTCGGCGTGGTCAAGATCGGTGACGTGCTCGCACGGCTGCTGGCAGGGGAGCCGGTGCAGCTGCGCGAGCTGATGCGCAAGGCGCCGGTCGTGCCCGACCAGCTCGACGCGATGGACGCGCTTCGCCTGCTGCAGAAGTCGGGCACCGGCATGGCGATGGTCCACGACGAGTACGGCCACCTCGACGGGATCGTCACTCCGGCGGACCTGCTCAGCGCGATCGTCGGCAGTTTTGTCAGCCACCTCGACGAGGGCGAGGAGCCGCTGGTTGTCGAGCGCGACGACGGCTCGCTGCTGATCGGCGGCGCGCTGGGCGCCGACGAGTTCGCCGAGCGCCTCGGCCTCGAGCTCCCCGAGGATCGCGAGTTCGCGACCGCCGCGGGCTACGTGCTGTGGATGCTCAAGCGCCTGCCGCAGGAAGGCGAGCGCTTCGAGGACCAGGGCTGGCGGTTCGAGGTGGTCGACATGGACGGGCGGCGAATAGACAAGCTGCTGGTCAGCTCGGTCGGATAGCAGGCGTCCTTTTGCGAAAAGCTTCGTCCCGCTGTCGGACGAGGCTCAGCCCGGGATGACGGCGCGCGCGTCCTGGCCGTCGCCCTCGGGCGCCGCGATGATCGAGCGGGTAGTCGTCCCCTTGTCGACCGTGTGAGTCAGCGGGTCGCCGACCGAGGAGCGGATGCCCTGCTCGGCTTCGCCCGCGCGGCGGAGCGCGCTGGTCTCGATGGCGCTGCGCGGGGCCGGGCCGCCGAACAGAGCGTCGAGCGCCTGTTGCGCCGCGGTGCCTTCGGCCGGGCGCGGGGCGCCGGGCTGGGGCGGGACGAGTTCGAAATCGGGCGGGACCACCAGCGGGGCCTGGCGCTGGACGGCAAACTCGTCGGGCCGCTCGCGGTTGGCGATGCCGGCGGAGCCGCAGGCTCCGAGCGAGGCTGCGCCGGCGGCGACGAGAACGAGCTGGGTCACATTACGCATCAGATGTCTCCGCGGAAGGGTCCGCCTGTTGGCCGTCCTGCTGGGTGGCCGGTTTCTCGCGCATGAACAACGCGCGGGCAAGGATAATCACCACACCGATCGAGATCGCCGCATCGGCGACGTTGAAGATCAGGAACGGCCGGAATTCGCCGAAGTGGAGGTCGGCGAAGTCGATCACGTAGCCGTAGCTGTAGCGGTCGACGATGTTGCCGAGCGCGCCGCCGAGGATCAGCCCGAGGGGCAGAATCTCGCCGAGCTTCCGTTCGCGCAGCATCCAGACCAGGACGACCGTTGCGATCAGGGCGGTCAGGCCGACCAGCCCCCAGCGCATTTCGGGCGAGGTCGCCGGAACCAGGCCGAGCGAGACGCCGTAGTTGTGCGTCAGGGTGAAGTCGAAGAACGGCAGCAGGTCGTAATGGTCGCCGACGCGTGTGAGCCCGAGCGGCCCGGTGACATAGCCCTTGAGCCACTGGTCGGCCGCGAAGATTGCCACGGCGAGGGCCAGCCCGAGCCCCCGTTTGCGCCAGTCATGCGTCATGCGCCGCCCTCTCTTGCATCGTCATCCCGAACTCGTTTCGGGCCCCATTTCTCCCCCGAACGGACAGTGCAGGCGGAAGGATGGGCTCTGAAACAAGTTCAGGGTGACGGGTGAAGAGGAAAGCGGGGGCCGGTCTCACGACGCGGCATCCAGCTGTGCAACCGTCTCGTCGCAGCGCCGGCACAGCGCGCCGTCCTCGGGCACTTCGGGCAGCAGCCGCCAGCAGCGGCCGCACTTGGCGTCGTCGGTCTTGCGGATCGTGACCGTCTCGCCGTCGCCGCGCGTGACGGTGCCGGTGATGAACAGCTCGGAGAGGTCGGCGTCGGTGAAACCGTCGGGCACCAACGCCGCCGGGACGACCACCTCAGCCTCGAGGCCCGAACGCACCACCTTCTCGCGCCGCAGCGGCTCGATCGCCTCGGTGACCTTCTCGCGAAGCGCGCGCAGCCGGGCCCACCGGTCCGTGTCGATGTCCGCCTGGGCAACCTCGGGCCATTCGAGCAGGTGCACGCTGCCGGCTTCGGGAAAGCGCGTACCCCAGACTTCCTCGGCGGTGAACACGATCACCGGCGCCGCGTAGCGGACCAGGGCGTGGAACAGCGTGTCGAACACGGTCCGCGCCGCGCGCCGCCGCGGATCGCCGGGCGCATCGCAATAGAGGCTGTCCTTGCGAATGTCGAAGTAGAACGCCGACAGGTCCTCGTTGCAGAAGTCGATCAGCGCCCGGGTGTAGGTGTTGAAGTCGAAGTCATCGACCGCCTTGCGCAGCATGGCGTCGAGCTCGCCGAGCAGCGCCAGCACGTAGCGCTCGAGCTCGGGCATGCCCTCGACCGGCACCCGCTCGCTCTCGGCGAACCCGTCGAGCGCGCCGAGCAGGTAACGGAAGGTGTTGCGCAGCTTGCGGTACTGGTCGGCGACACCCTTGAGGATCTCGGGACCGATGCGGTGGTCCTCGGTGTAGTCGACCGACAGCGCCCACAGCCGGATGATATCGGCGCCGTACTCCTTCATCACCTCGTTCGGGTCGACGGTGTTGCCCTTCGACTTGGACATCTTCTCGCCCTTGGCGTCCATCGTGAAGCCGTGGGTGAGCACCGCCTTGTACGGCGCGCGGCCGCGCGTGCCGCAGGATTCGAGCAGCGAGGACTGGAACCAGCCGCGGTGCTGGTCGGAACCTTCGAGGTAGAGGTCGGCCGGCGGGCCGACATAGGTGTCGGGCCGCTCGAGGTCGGGCCAGCGGCCGCTTTCGAGCACGAAGGCATGGGTCGATCCCGAATCGAACCACACGTCGAGGATGTCGGTGACACGTTCGTAATCGGCGGCGTCGTACTTCTCCCCGAGAAGTGCCTGCGCGTTGGCGTCACTCCACGCGTCGACGCCGTTCTGGCGGATGGCTTCCACGATGCGCGCGTTGACCTCGTAATCGACCAGGTACTCGCCGCTTTCGCGGTGGACGAACAGCGTGATCGGCACACCCCAGGCGCGCTGCCGGCTGAGCACCCAGTCCGGGCGGCCGGCGACCATCGAGCCGATCCGGTTGCGGCCCTTCTCGGGCACGAAGCGGGTCCGCTCGATCGCCTCCATCGCGGCCTGGCGCAGCGTCGGCGCGCCGCACAGGTCCTCCTCCGCCGGGTTGAGCGCGCCGCCCTCGCCTTCCCAGCGCCGCTCGTAGCGGTCCTTGGGCGAGATGTGCGTCATGACCTTGTCCATCGGCACGAACCACTGCGGCGTGCAGCGGAAGATCACCTTGGCCTTGGAGCGCCAGCTGTGCGGATAACTGTGTCGATAGTCTGCGGACGCACTGAGGAGAGCGCCGGCTTCGCGCAGATCGCTGCACACCGGCCCGTCGGGCGCATTGAACTTCGGGTTGATGACCGACATCGAGCGCTCGTCGGTGCGCGGTAGCCAGGCCCAGTCGGCGCGGTAGCGCCCGTCGGCCTCGACCACGAACTTGGGCCCGATCCCGTGCGCCTTGCACAGCTCGAAGTCGTCCTCGCCGTGATCGGGGGCCATGTGGACGAGGCCGGTGCCGCTGTCGGTGGTCACGAACTCGCCGGGGAGGAAGGGGCGGGGCTCGGCATAGAACCCGCCGAGGTGGTGCATGGGGTGGCGAGCGACCGTGCCGGCGAGGTCGGAGCCGTTATAGGTTTTGCTCAACCCGTAACGGAACAATCCCTTGGCGTCTTCGGGTATATTCGGCTCATCCAAGAGTCCGAGCCCCGTTCGCTGGAGGAAGGCTTCTACCAAGTCAAAAGCGACAAGGTATTTGCGCCCGTCGGTCGCGTTGAGCAGCCAGTACGGAACGTTCGGCCCATACGCGATCGCCTGGTTCACCGGGATCGTCCACGGCGTGGTCGTCCAGATCACCGCATAGGCGCCTTTCAGCTCCTCGATCGGGCTCTCGACGATCTCGAACGCCACGTCGATCTGCGTTGAGACGATGTCCTCGTACTCGACCTCGGCTTCGGCCAGCGCGGTCTTCTCGACCGGGCTCCACATCACCGGCTTGGCCCCGCGGTAGAGCATGCCGGTTTCCGCGAACTTGAGTAGCTCGCCGACGATCGTCGCCTCGGCCTCGAAGTGCATCGTCAGGTAGGGATTGTCCCAGTCGCCGCCGATGCCGAGCCGCTTCAATTGGCTGCGCTGAACGTCGACCCAGTGCTGCGCATAGGCGCGGCACTCGGCGCGGAACTCCTCGACCGGGACCTGGTCCTTGTCGAGCTTCTTCTTGCGGTACTGCTCCTCGACCTTCCACTCGATCGGCAGACCGTGGCAATCCCACCCGGGCACATAGGGCGCGTCCTTGCCGAGCAGGGTCTGCGTGCGCACGACCATATCCTTGAGCACGTGGTTCAAGGCGTGTCCGATGTGCATGTCGCCGTTGGCGTACGGTGGGCCGTCGTGGAGGATGAACTTCTCGCGGCCCCTGCGGCTCTCGCGGACCTGCCGGTAGAGGCCCTGTTCTTCCCAGCGCGCGAGAATCCCCGGCTCCTTCTGCGGAAGGCCGGCCTTCATGGGGAACTCGGTCTTCGGCAGGAAGACGGTATCTCGGTAGTCGCGCTGCTCGCTCATAAGAGCGCGCGCCTTAGCCGGGGCGGGCGGTTCCTGCAATTTGGTTCGCGCAGAGAGCGCAGAGGGGGCTATCTTGAATCACGCGGAGACGCGGAGACGCGGAGGAGTCGCGCTGGCGGCGAAGCCGTTTTCAAACTGCAGCCCAGCCTTGTGCTGCGACATCCGGAATTGAGGGCGGCTTCGCCGCAGGGATTCTCCGCGCCTCCGCGTGAAAATCCCCTTCTTCTCTGCGCCCTTTGCGGTCTCTGCGCGACAATCAACCGAGCAGCTCCGCCGCGCGGGCACAGTCCTCGGCCATCTGCGTCTTCAGCGCCTCGAGGCTGTCGAACTTCGCCTCGGGCCGGAGGAAGTGGTGCAACGCCACTTCGACCTCGCGCCCGTAGAGATCGCCGGAAAAGTCGAAGAAGTACGGCTCCAACCATTCGCGCGGTGGTTCGAATTGCGGGCGGATACCGAGGCTGGCGGCGCCCTTGAGCGTTTCGCCGGTGTCGAGCACCCGCGCGGTGACCGCGTAGATGCCGTAGCGCGGACGCAGGTAGGGGCCCATGTCGAGGTTGGCGGTCGGGTAGCCGATCTCGCGGCCGCGCTTGTCGCCGTGGAGCACCGGCCCGCGCACCGCGAACGGACGGGTCATCAGCCGCGCGGCGACTTCGCATTCGCCGGCCTTGAGCGCGTCGCGGATGCGGCTCGAGGAGACCGGCAGCCCCGTGTCGACCACCGGGCCGACCGTGCGCGCGGCGATCCCGTGCCGGGCGCCCTCGCGCCCGAGCAGCGCCACGTTGCCGGCGCGTCCGCGGCCGAAGGTGAAATCCTCGCCGGTCACGACACCCGCGGCGCCGAGGTGTGCGCCGAGCAGCCGCGCCACAAAGTCCTCGGCGGAGGTCGCTGCGAGCTCCCCGTCGAACTCGAACACCAGCATCGCTTCGGCCCCGGCGTCGGCGAACAGCTCCCCGCGCTGGTCGAGCGTGGTCAGCCGGAACGGCGGCACGTGCGGGGCGAAGTGGCGCACGGGGTGCGGATCGAAGGTGGCGACGATGGCCGGGCGTCCTTCGGACCGCGCCCACTCGACCGCCTCGCGTACCACAGCCTGGTGTCCGAGGTGGAACCCGTCGAAGTTGCCGAGCGCGATGACCGCGCCGCGCAGGTTTTCGGGGAACGGCTCGCGGTGGGCGAGTCGCATCAGCCGGCCCGCTCGAGCGTGACGAAGGCGTAGGCGGGATCGTTGCCCTGTGCCGGGTGCTCCTCGCGCGCGATCTCACGCCACTCCGCGCCCGGCGCGGCCATGAACACGTCGCCCGCGGTGTCCTCGTGGACTTCGGTCAGCTCGAGCCGGGTCGCAAGCGGCATGAACAGCTCGACCACATCGTTGCCGCCGATCACCGCGACGTCTCCGTCGCCCGCGAGCGCGAGCGCCTCGTCGCGCGAATGGGCGACTTCGGCGCCCTCCGCCTGCCACCCGGGCTGACGCGTGAGCACGATGTGCCGCCGTCCGGGCAACAGGCCGGGGAGCGAATCGAAGGTCTTGCGGCCCATGATCATCGGCTTGCCCGTCGTCAGCCGCTTGAACCGCTTGAGGTCGGCCGAGATCTTCCACGGAACGTCGCCGTCCTTGGCAATCGTGCCGTCGCGCGCCCGGGCGATGACGATGACGATCTCGCGGCTCATGCCTGTCTCTAGCCCAGCCGGGTCACGTGGCCCATCTTGCGGCCCTTGCGCGCGTCGGCCTTGCCGTAGAAGTGAAGATGCGCACGAGGATCGGCGAGCACCTCGGCCGCCTCCTGCGCCGCGTCGCCAATCAGGTTGCTCATCTCGATCCGCGGGAACAGCGTCGCCGTGTCGCCGAGCGGCAGGCCGCAGATCGCCCGCACGTGGTTCTCGAACTGGCTCGTGAGCGCGCCTTCGATCGTCCAGTGACCGGAGTTGTGCACCCGCGGGGCCATCTCGTTGAACACGGGGCCCTCGGCCGTGGCGAAGAACTCGAGGGTGAGCACCCCGACGTAGCCGAGCGCCTCGGCCGCGGCCTGGGCCAGCCGCCGCGCTTCCGGCTCCTGCACCGCCACCGCCTCAGGAGCCGGAAGCGTCGAGCGCGCGAGAATGCCGCCCTCGTGGACGTTCTGTGGCGAATCCCAGAACCGCACCTCGCCGTCGCGCCCGCGCACGAGGATGACCGAGAACTCGGCCTCGAACCGGACCAGCTTCTCGTAGACGAAGCCGACCAGCGGCACGCGCATGCCCTCGCCCTCGCTTGCCGCGGCGAGCCGCCACTGGCCCTTGCCGTCGTAGCCCTCGCGCCGGGTCTTGAGGATCCCCGGCATGCCGACCCGCTCGATCGCCGGTTGCAGGTCGCTGTCGGCGGCGATCGCGGCATAGGCTGCGGGGCGCCCGCCGAGTTCCTCGACGAACCGCTTCTCGGCCAGCCGGTCCTGCGCGACTTCGAGCGCGCGCGTGCCCGGGGCGAGCCGTCCGGCCGGGATCGCCGCGAGCGGCGCCACGGGGACGTTCTCGAACTCGTAGGTGACGACGTCGCAATCCTGCGCGAACGCCGACAAGGCGGCGGCGTCCTGCCATTCGGCGCAGGTAAACCGCGCGCTGACTTCGGCCGCGATCGAATCCCGTTCGGGAGCGTAGATATGGCAGCGGTAGCCGAGCTGCGCCGCGGCCATCGCCAGCATCCGCCCGAGCTGGCCGCCGCCGAGGATGCCGATGGTCGAACCGGGCAGAATCACGCGGCGCTCCCTCTGACCGGCTGGGTGGAACGGTCGCTCGCGACAGGGTTCGACAGGCTCAGCATGAGCGGGGTTGGGGAAGCGGCCCGGGAACCGGGCACGTAAACAGAAGTCCGCTCATCCTGAGCCTGTCGAAGGATCACTCCGGCCGCTCCGCGACGCTCTCGGTCTGCTCGGCACGGAACGCGCGCAGGCGCTCGGCGAGGGCGGGGTCGGAAGTGGCGAGGATCGCCGCCGCGAGCAGCCCGGCGTTGGTCGCTCCCGGCTCGCCGATCGCCAGCGTGCCGACCGGGATTCCTGCGGGCATCTGCACGATCGAGAGCAGCGAATCGTGCCCCTTGAGCGCCTTCGATTCGACCGGCACGCCGAGCACCGGCAGGTGGGTCATTGCCGCGACCATGCCCGGCAGGTGCGCCGCGCCGCCGGCGCCGGCGATGATCACCTTGAACCCTTCGTCGGCGGCGCCCTTGGCGAAGGTGGCGAGGCGGTCGGGCGTGCGGTGCGCCGAGACGATCCGCGCCTCGTGCGCTACGCCGAGCTTGTCGAGCGCTTCGGCCGCGCGGCGCATGGTCGGCCAGTCGGACTGGCTGCCCATGACGATAGCGACCGGTGCGGTCATCTCAGCGATCCTTCAGGTAGTGGCGCTCTCCGGGGCGCATCGCGGCGTCGAACTCGTAGACGATAGGCTCGCCGGTGGGAATCTCGAGCCCGGTAATGTCCGCATCGGAGATGTTGGACAGGTGCTTGACCAGCGCGCGCAGCGAGTTGCCGTGCGCGGCGACGAGCACCGTCTCGCCGGCGGCGAGACGCGGGACGATCGCCGATTCCCAGTAGGGCAGCACGCGCTCGATCGTCAGCTTGAGGCTCTCGGTCGCCGGGATCGCGACGTTGGCATAGCGCGGGTCGGCGGAGAGGTCGTAGGGCCCGCCGGCCTCCATCGGCGGCGGCGGCACGTCGAAACTGCGGCGCCAGATCTTGACCTGCTCCTCGCCGTGCTTGGCCGCGGTCTCGGCCTTGTTGAGCCCGGTGAGGCCCCCGTAGTGCCGCTCGTTGAGCCGCCAGTCCTTGGTCTCGGGAATCCACAGCCGACCGCAGGCTTCGAGCGCCAGGTGCAGCGTGCGGATCGCGCGGGTCTGCAGGGAGGTGAAGGCACAGGTCGGCAGGAGGCCCGTCTTCGCGAGCAGCTCGCCCGCGGCGCGGGCCTCGGCTTCGCCCTTTTCGGTCAGGTCGACGTCCCACCAGCCAGTGAAGCGGTTCTCGAGATTCCACTGGCTCTGGCCGTGGCGCACGAGGATCAGCGTAGGCAAGGAAAGGCTCCTCCAGCTTGGGAGCCCCGCCCGTTAGCCGCGCTCCGGCGCTTTGGGAAGGCCGTCGTCCCCATCCTCCGCGGCCCGTTCGCGCGCGCGCGCCTGCGCCTTGCGGCGGCGCAGGTTCTCGCGCAGCCGGGCCGCGAGCCGTTCCTCGCGGGTCATCGGGGGCTTGGCTTCACGCATCGGCAACGCCTTGCCGCTATTGTCGCTGGCGCTCAAGCGCCGCTTGACATAGCGGCGGCGCGCGCCAATAGCGCCCGCCTCTCCGGCGCTGCTGTAGCTCAGTGGTAGAGCGCACCCTTGGTAAGGGTGAGGTCGAGAGTTCAATCCTCTCCAGCAGCACCATTC
>CALCBC010000014.1 GCA_937898525.1 uncultured Sphingomonadales bacterium | reverse complement strand
CCGCGATGTGCGAGTTCATTCATGCCGACAGCCTCGCCTTCGTGTCGATCGACGGACTCTACCGGGCCGTCGGCTTGCCCGGCCGCGACGATGCCTGCCCACAGTATTGCGACGCTTGTTTCACGGGCGATTACCCGACAACGCTGACCGACCTTGCCGAGCGCCGCCAAGCGGAGGCGCAGCTCACTCTGCCCGTCAGCAACAAGGCAGCCTGATGGCCACCGACGGGCCGCTCGCGGGGCGCATCGCGCTCGTCACCGGCGCTAGCCGGGGAATCGGCGCGGCGACAGCCAAGGCGCTGGCGAGCGCCGGCGCACGTGTCGTGATCACGGCACGAAAGGCACGCGACCTCGAGGCGGTCGAGGAGGATATCCATCAGGCCGGCGGATCGGCGACCATCGCGCCGATGGATCTGACCGAGGGCGATTCGATCGCGCGCCTGGCAGCGGCGATCGGGGAGCGCTGGAACCGGCTCGACGTGCTTGTGATCAATGCCGCGATGTTGCCGCCTCTGACCCCCGTGACGCAGATCGAGGCCAGAAGCTTCAACCAGGCGATCACGCTCAACGTGCTGGCGACGCAGGCCCTCCTCGCTGCTTTCGATCCGTTGCTGAAGCGGAGCGAGCATGGGCGGGTTATCGGTATGACGAGCTCGGTCGGCGCCGAGCCGCGCGCCTACTGGGGAGCCTACGGCGCGACCAAGGCAGCCTTCGACGTGCTCCTCGCCTGCTACGCGCGCGAAGTTGAGAACATCTCCGGGACGCGGGTGGCGATCGTCGATCCGGGCGCGACCCGGACGGAAATGCGCGCGCGGGCTTATCCCGGTGAGGACCCCAATACGCTCAAGACACCCGGCATGGTCGGCCGGGAGGTCGTGGAGCTCCTCATCCGCAACTTCGACACAGGGACGCGCCACCGGATCGGGACGACGCTGTCGTAAGACGCGAAATCGCTGCCGTTCGTCCTGCGCCTCTTTACATCGTTGTGCATTGCGGCATGGAAGCCGTGGACCTCGAAAACCAATGATCAAAGGGGAATAGCGTTGACAACTCGGTCCTTTGGCCGCCGCCGCATTCTGGTGACGGGCGGTGCCGGCTTCCTAGGTTCTCACCTCGTCGACCGGCTGCTCGAACGCGGCTACGAGGTGCTGTGCGTCGACAACCTGTTCACCGGCGACAAGAGCAATCTGGACCATCTCGCGGGCCACCCGCGGTTCGAATTCATGCGCCACGACGTGTGCTTCCCCCTCTACGTCGAGGTTGACGCGATCTTCAACCTCGCCTGTCCCGCCTCGCCGATCCACTACCAGCACGATCCCGTGCAGACCACCAAGACCAGCGTGATCGGCGCCATCAACATGCTGGGCCTCGCGAAGCGCCTGAAAGTGCCGATTTTTCAGGCGTCAACGAGCGAAGTCTACGGCGATCCCACGGTCCATCCACAGCCAGAGAGCTACTGGGGCCATGTCAACCCGGTCGGTGTGCGAAGCTGCTACGACGAAGGCAAGCGGTGTGCCGAAACGCTCTTCTTCGACTATCGCCGCCAGCACAACCTCGACATCAAGGTCGCGCGCATCTTCAATACCTATGGCCCGCGCATGCACGCCGCCGATGGCCGAGTGGTGTCGAACTTCATCGTCCAAGCGCTGCTCGGCGAGGACATTACGATCTACGGGGACGGATCGCAGACGCGCTCATTCTGCTACGTCGACGATCTTGTCCGCGGCTTCCTTGCCTTCATGGACGCGGGTCCGGACGTGAATGGTCCAATCAACCTCGGCAACCCTAACGAGTTCACGATCCGAGAGCTCGCGGAAAAGGTGCTGGCCAAGGTGGGCGGGAAGTCCAAGCTCGTCCAGCGCAGCCTGCCTCAGGACGACCCGATGCAGCGCCAGCCGGACATCTCTAAGGCACGCGAGACCCTCGGCTGGCAGCCGCAGATCCAGCTCGACGAAGGACTCGACCGCACGATCGACTACTTCCGGAAGGTCGTACAACGGTGATGAGGAGCGCGGGGGATGAAGGCCGTCGGGTCCTTTCCCGCCTACTTTCAAATGGCTAGGTCGCTGATCCCAGGGACCGCCGGGTTCATCGGGACGGATTTGGTGGGGTCGCACCGCGCCGAGTTCACCCGACGCGCTAGTCGCGCTGACTCATGCCAGGAGACGTGAGAACCTCCACGGGCTGCCCATTGCGTTCGACCACGGCGACATTCGTGACAGAGAGCTGGTGAGAAGCCTGATGCGCAAGCACCAGATCGACACCATCGTCAATCTCGCGGCCGAGACGCTACGCCGACCGAACGATCGACGGGCCCAGGGTGCTCATGGAGACCAACATGTTGGTCACGCACGCCCTGCTCGAAGCCGCGCGGAGCGAGTGACTCGCGGCTGGTCGGTCGAAGAAGCACGGGTTCCATCACATTTCGACGGACGAAGTCACCGGACGAACCTGCCACGGCCGAGCACAGGCCCTATGCACCCAGCCCACCTTGTACAGCGTCGAAGTCGGCGGCCGATCACCTCGCTCGGTCTTGCCACCGGGACCTACGGACTCCAGACGACGATCACCTTCTGCAACAACAGTAAGGGCCGACATCAGCACCCCGAAAAGCCGATACCGATGGTGATAGGTGGCGCCTTCGCGGCGTCGTGATCTACGGCCTCGGCAACCCAGTTCGCGTCTGACGGCACGCCAAAGACCATTGCCGCAGCATCGAATAGGTCCTGCATGACAGCCGTCCCGGAGGAAGCTACAGGATTGCTGGCGAGGTCGAACTCGCCGATCTCAAAACGGTCGACGATCCGT
This sequence comes from uncultured Sphingomonadales bacterium, assembly GCA_937898525.1. Lineage (GTDB taxonomy): Bacteria > Pseudomonadota > Alphaproteobacteria > Sphingomonadales > Sphingomonadaceae > Croceibacterium_A. The sequence goes on along the minus strand of CALCBC010000014.1, from coordinate 3,463 downwards.
GCCATGGTCGATGAGGCCCTCTCAGTATCGCGGAGCTAGCCGAGCGATTCCCGACACGCCCTACGCACGCGGTCGGCCGCACTCGTCGCTCAAGACCTTCGTCGACGACCGCCTTGGTCCCGACCGACACTGCGTCATCGTCGACCGCAAGATTTGCGTCGAGCTCGGCTATCGGCCGCGTCGGCCGTTCTCCGAGGGCGCGCGCGAAACGTTGCAGTGGTACCTCACGAACCGGGCGTCGGGGACGTGAAGCGGCCGATCGGCCTCACGACAACCGTGGCGGCCGGTGAAGCGGAGTTAACGTCTAGTAGGCGTTGCGGTGAGTAACGACCCTGATAGTAGCCAGAATGATGGCAATATCACGCCAGATCGACCAGCCCTCGAGGTACTCGAGGTCCGCCTGCAGCCTGTCGGTAAACTGGATGGTCTTCTCGGTCGTCCCGCGCAGGCCGCGGACTTGGGCGAGGCCGGTAATCCCCGGCTTGACCGCGTGACGGCGCCAGTAGGCGCGGTCGATGTCCCAGAACAGCCGATCCTCGGCCTTGCACAGGATCGGGTGGGGCCTCGGACCGACGATGCTCATGTCGCCGAGCAGGACATTGAACAGCTGAGGAAGCTCGTCGAGGCTTGTTGCGCGGATGAAGCGGCCGACGCGAGTGACGCGGTCGTCCGACCTGCCGGTGGATCGGCTCCCGGTGGCGTCGCCCTTTTCCGCATACATGCTGCGGAACTTGTACATCTCGAACATGCGGTTTCCGAGACCGAGTCGCTTCTGGCGGAACAGGATCGGCCCTGGAGAATCGACCCGGACTGCCACCGCGACGGCCAGCATGATCGGCGCCAGAACCACGATGAACGTAATCGATAGCACGAGGTCGAGCGCCCTCTTGAGCGCCCGATCGGTGCCACGCAGCGGGCTCTTGGCAACCAACAACGTGCTCGAGCTGCCGAAACGCCGGATGCCGAGCGCCCCGACCTCGTCCAACTCCGGAGCGATCACCTCGCCGTCGACGTCGGCGCCCTTGAGCGCGGTGGACCACGCCTTGCGCCGCTCGCTCGGGCACGCAACCACGACGCGGTCGGCGAGCCTCAAGTACCTGCCCAGACGATCCATCACGTTGGGATCATCGAGCTGCAGCGAAAAATCGTGCTCCGAGGTGTCGATGATCAGGCGGTTGGGCGCTGCGCTAATGTCGACGCCATCCCTGATGACGACCTCGTTGGTCAGGTTGAGCCGCGGGATCTTGGCCGCGACAGCCGCCAGAGCGCTGCGGAACACCATCAGCAGCACGAGCCCGACCACGGCGCTGAGACCGAAGACTGCGCGCGAGAGGCCCTCGGATGCCGAGAAGAAGAATGCCGCGAGGCCGACAAGGCCGAGCGTGACCGCAAAGGCGTAGGCCACCCTGCGCGTACCGATAGCTCCCGATACGATAGCGTCGAGATTGTAGCAGCGCCGGTTGAGGGCGACCGCTGCGTAGACCGGCAGGGCGAACCCGAGAAGGTTCTGCACGTGCCGCGTGAATGGCTCACCGAACCTCAGTTCGCCCATGGCGACGACCGCCAGGGTTATCGCCGCAAGATCGCCGAACATCGCAATGAGTCGGACGTAGCGCCTCGCGCGGCTCCTCTCGCTGAGAATCCGCAATTCCTGGAGAAACGCCTCGCTCTTCGATGTCGCCGGCGGGTGGTCGAAGGCAACAGCCGATCCAACATCCGGCTCAGCCTCCCGCTCCAAAGTCAGATTCGATGCCGTGCTCATGTTAAGCATCGAACGCGCGCTCCTTACAACGTGGCCCCACCAGTTCTCAGCCCCTTTGCAGGTGCCCGGGCTAGCCCTTGACTTTCGGTTGCGGCGCGCCTCCCTACTCGCAATCGGCCTCCGTTGCAATGCAGCATAGCAATCGCTTGCAACGATCTGTCGCGCTGGAGCGGCGACTTGTGGAGCACACTCCTTGCGAGACTCGTTCTTAACCAAAGTCGGAAAGGAGCCGGCAACCAACTCGATCCATCTTGTGAAAAGCAAAAAGCGATCTCCTCTGGATCGCCCGCTTTGCCAGGGAACTCTATCGGATGAGCCTGCAGAACACGCTCGGTCGCTACCACATCGCCGCGCAGGAAGATCGCTCCGCGCCCCGCACGAAGTTGGCCATTCCCGCCCAGCTGCGGGCTTCCGGGGCACGCGCTTTTCAGACAGTCGTAAACGACCTGTCGCTGTCGGGATTCTCCGCGACTGCGATAACGCGCATGCATCCGGGCTCGGTCTGCTGGCTGACCTTGCCCGGGTTGGAGTCACTACAGGCAGAAGTCGTGTGGTGGGAGAACAACATGTGCGGCTGCGCCTTCAACAGCCTGCTGAGCCCCATCGTGCACGACAACATCCTCGCCAGGTACCGCGCCGGCACGACGTTCCGCGACTGAAGCCCGTCGCAACCTTCCCAATCTGGCACCCCGCCAGCCGCGGCGGCGACGATTCGCTCCGCCCGCCCCGTGCTCCTCCCGCGTGACCTCTACTCGGCGGGCCGACAACGCCTCATCGCGCGCCGACGCGGCAAGCGTCAGGAAAGAGATTGACCCTTAAGGAAATCCTTTTCATCACGCGCGGCGCGTCACTGTCACCGGCAAACACCGGAAGAGGTTCCTGCGAAAGATGACCAAGTTTTCACGTGTTTGCGCGATCGCCGCCGCCGCATTGCTGGCGGGATGCAGCTATGGCTTCAACGGTGGCGAACTCGGCGAGACCGGCTATGTGCAGGTTGCGCCCGCTGCCACCAGCCTGCCGGAACCCACGATCAGTGACATCATCGGTCAGCCTCGCTCTTACGTCGTCGGGCCCAATGACATCCTCGTGGTCGACGTGTTCGGCATTGAAGAACTGACAGCGCGAGAAGTCCTGGTCGACAACTCCGGCCGCATGGCGCTGCCCCTCGCGGGCTCGCTGACGGCAGCGGGCCTGACGCCGGACGAACTGTCCGCGGCGATCGTCGAGCGACTCCGTGCCAGCTACGTGCGCGACCCGCAGGTGTCGGTGAATGTGAAGCAGGCGGTCAGCCAATCCTTCACTGTGGACGGTCAGGTCAGAATGCCGGGTCAATATCCGGTGCAGGGCGACATGACTCTCATGCGAGCGATCGCCAGCGCACAGGGCTTCGGGCAGTTCGCCGAGCAGGACAACGTCGTCGTGCTCCGCACTGTCGACGGCCAGGAATACGCGGGCGTCTACAACCTCGCCGCGATCCGACAGGGCAATTACGAGGATCCTCGCATCTATCCGAACGACATTGTCGTGGTTGGAGACAGCGCACGGCTACGCAGGATGGAAGACCTGCTTCGGCTTCTCCCTGCGATTGCAACTCCGGTGATCTACATCCTCGGCGGCAGACGCTAAGGCTGATCGCCCGAGCCTATCGCCTCACCAGCGTCACCTGGCTGACGGTGATTCCGCCGCCGCGGAAACCGCCTT